>CATKFJ010000192.1 GCA_949747725.1 uncultured bacterium | reverse complement strand
CATGCCCACGGCGTCAGGTTTCGTAACGCCGCGCTTTAGCCTTTCCAAGCTTTCCGCGCTTCTCCCGTCCGGGTTGTCTGTAATTATCTCATACTTGAGCGCGGTCTTAAAGCCGGTAAGTATAGTATCGCCTATCATGGCGTGACTGAATTCTTCGGTGAGCGCCATCATGACGGGCGTCATGAACGCAAGCGGCGTTTCGCCTCTGAAAACGAATATAGACGAAAAGATTATAACGGCGTCTACGCCGTACACGAACCAGGAAATATTCGTGGCTTGAAACTTCTTTTGAATCAGCATTGCTATTATATCGCTGCCGCCCGTCGAGCCGCCGATACGTATCATCATAGCAAACCCGATACCGCTGAGCACGCCTGCGGCGATTGCGGCAAAAATAGGTTCGCCGTTCTCGTATGTAGGTATGTAACTGCTGTATTTATTCATCAGTATCATGCCGATAGCCGACAGCACGATAGCTATGCTTGAAATTACGGTAAAACGCTTGCCTATAAACAGCCACGCGAGGATCATTAACGGCAAGTTGAGAATTATGGTCGTATAACCGGCAGAAAACCACGGAACTTCGTGTTCGATAAGAACGCCTATACCCGTAACGCCGCTCGTTGCGAAATCGTACGGCACTACAAACATGTGCACTATTACGGCGCGTATCGTTCCCGATATCAGTATTATCAGCGGTACTATAAGAAAATTATAGACCTTTTTTTTTGCTTTAGGCGTCAATGCCATATTGTTACTTCCGTTTAAGAATAATATTATATACGCCGATCATACGTGCGAGGTGTATTATAACAAAACATTCGATTATTTGCAACTGTTTTGTGATAATAGGCGAAAAGCCGTAAAATATATTTTTTACGCCGTGACGAAAGTTCCGTTTTTACTGTACTTTCTTTTTGAGCGACGAAAGATTTTTGATGGGCGTAAAGCTGTCGCGGTTGCGATTGAGCATTTCCTCCGCCAAATTTTTATACGCAATGCCGCCTGCCGAAGTCGGGTCGAACTGGCTTATCGGCATACCAAACGACGGCGCTTCCGCAAGCCTGACGCTCCTCGGGATACGCGTCGCAAACGCTTTCTTTCCGAAATAGTGAGTTATTTCTTCCGCGACCGAGTTTACGAGATTGGTTCGCGCACTGAACATGGTAACGACTACGCCCTCTATCTCAAGCGACGGATTGAGTATTTTTTTGGCAAGCTTTATCGTATTCATCAATTGACTCAAGCCCTCGAGCGCGAAATATTCGCCCTGCATGGGTATCAGTATGGAATCGGCAGCCGTCAGAGCGTTAAGCGTTAACAGTCCGATAAACGGCGGACAATCGATAAATATGTAATCGTAATTATCTTTTACGGACGCGATCGCGCGCTTGAGCGAGCTTTCGCGCTTTTCAAGACTGACAAGCTCCGCTTCCGCTCCGGCAAGATCGATATTGGACGGAATGATATCCAGCCCGTCCACGCCCGTGGGCAATATCGCCTCCTCCGCCGAGCAATCGCCTATTATAAGGCTGTACACCGAATTTTTTACCTTGTGCTTTTCCACGCCCAGTCCGCTCGACGCATTGCCCTGCGGATCGTTATCGATTATCAGCACTTTTTTGCCGAACGCCGCAAAGTACGCCGCCAGATTGACGCACGTGGTCGTTTTTCCTACTCCGCCTTTTTGGTTTGCTATTGCGATTGTCTTTGCCATGATTTATTTATCCTCTGTCTTGATAATTTCATTATCGTTTACGATGTTACGCGTATTCGTTTCCGACCCGAGATATTGCAACGGTATGCCGTAAAACTCCTCGTACATCGCCTTAGCCGCGGCTTGTGCGCGTTCGCACATTTCCGTACGTCGCTCTCTCGGCGGCAATTCTTTGTTTATGTAGATCGGGTCGGATCTTTTTATTACCGCTTTGGGCATATGCAACAGTTTGCGCAAGCCGCGCGGCTTTTTAAAGCAATACAGCATGGGTACGACGGGAATATCGAGCATGTCCGCGTAAAAGAACGCGCCGTCTTTGTACGGTCGGGGTTTCTTGTACCCGATCCACATGCTTTTTTCTACATAAAAATGTATAGCCGATTTGCGCGCCGCGACATGTTTAAGCATGTCGTTGAAGGGGCGCGCGCCGCCTACCGTAACGGGCAACGGCAGCATGCCGGCATATCCGAGTATGCGTCCGCCGACGGTGTGTTTGCAATTGTGCGGCGCGGCAACTATATTCTGACGTTTACTGCCCATTGAGCGAAGAGTAAGCACGGCGTCGAGATATCCTACATGGTTGGACGTTGTTATGCACGCGCCGATGCCCTTAAGTTTTTTTCTGTCCTTTACGCGCCATACGCCGAAAACGATTGCGCCGCCCACCCAGCCTATAAACTTGAATGTCCCGAACCAGAACGCGTGCGCAAGTTTTTTAAACGGGTTTTTACTGCGGTATTTATACGTTCCGTCCGTTTTTGCGCTGTTTTTCGTATCGAACGGCGCTCCGTCCGTATCGAACATTCCGCGCCGCTCGAGCTCGTCCAAGTACATCGAGTATATACGCTTATTCATGCCGCCGTTCTTTGCGATCTCCGCCAACAGCATATCGTATAGATCGCGCGGCAATTCGTCTCTTTCCGCCATGGACGCGAATAAAGCCAAATACTTCTTAGTGTTCATTTGCCACAACGCCGTCCGCTATATCCGTTTCGACGCCGACGTCGATAAATCCGCCGTCCGCCATTATATTATCGGTATCGACCGAGTTTTCCGCGTCGGCTGCAACCGTCCGCAACTCCTCCGCTTCGACATCCGATCCCGATCTTTCTTCCGCAACTCCGCTCGCAATAAGCTCGAGATACTTTTTATACGCCTCGTTATGAACGATGTCGGCAACCGCGGTCGCGCCGTTGCCCTCGGCTATAAGCTCGGAAATATTGCTTTCGTATTTGGTAAGCGCCGATCTGTCCTGCATGTACAGTTTTATTTTCTTTATGGCTTTGCTCGCGGTAAACGCCGTTTCGCCGCAACCGTGCTGACCTATAAACACGTCCACCGTGCCGGCCTCTATTACGTGCGGACAGTAGTCGATCATGGGCGGCGTGTGCATATAAATACTGTCGAGCACGGCGTTCGGTCCGCCCTTTGTTAGAAATACGTCCGCCGCGCCGTAAAGCTCGTACGCGTCGGGTAAAAACTCGTAAACGTTCAAATTCATGCACGGCGCGACTTTAAGCCGCTTTTTACCGTCCGCGACGCGCTTGAAATAATCGTAACGCTTTTTATTATTGCCGGCTATGACGCACAGCGTGATCGGTAATCCGCTCTTTATGATCTTGCGCGCATATCTCGGACCTCTGCCCAGCATATATCCGCCGTCGGCAATGACCACCGTGAATTTATCGAGCGGCAGATCCCACTTTTTGCGCAAATCCCTGCGCGACAAAGTATTCTGTTCTATACAACCGCGCACGCACGGCGTAACGATACGCAGGTTTTCGGGCTTGAACTTATATTTTTCCGCTTTCTTGAGCGCAAGCGGATTGTTCACTATAAATATCCCGTCGCGCTTATCCCAAAAAGTATGGAGCGTGGGATCGGGATTGTAATTTATAACGACGACGTTCGGATTTATACGGCGCTTATACTCTACCGCCAACAGGTCGGTAAAGTAATGGTTGGTCACTATAATGTCGGGATCGCGGCGCGACAGCGCTTCCAAGCCCTGCTTGAAAGACTTGACCGCCATCTGTCTATGGAAAAACCGCATCAGCTTATGTCCGCCGAGCAAAGACACAACGGGGAAAATAAGCCGTCCGAAATAAGGGATCTTATTGGTGTTTTGGACCTGCTTTATAAGAAACCTGTTCATTCTTGTAAGATTGGGATACTCGTCGTCCGTGAGAATATACGATTTTTCTATGTCGTAAACATCGCCGTACTTATCTTTAAGTGCGCCGAAAATACTGTCCATAGAGGATATATGGCCGAATCCCGATTCGACATAGGTCACAAGAATTTTTTGTTTCATTATTTGCTCGCTGAAAATTTCGAGAGCATTTTTATTTTGCGCGTCCGCATGACGGAACGCGTCAAACGTATCGGCATCCGCCGCTCTCCCAAACGAATTGTACCCTAATATTTATATCGTAAACTTATTTTTTCCTTTATTGATAACTATTGTACGCCGCTCGACGCTCCTACCTATCCTGTCGGGATCTATATTAAGCTCGATCTTTGCGGTAGTGCGGTTTTCTATTACGATATCGATACGCACGGGCGAATATTTATACCTGACGGCAAGCTCGCCCGTTGCCAATTTGAGTTCGACTCTGAAATCGTTTATGGCGGTGAAGTCGGGCGTAATATCGATCTTGCTCGCGCCTTCGGATATATCTATGCCGCCGAACAATTGAATTATCTCGAAGATAGCCGACGAACGGTAGCTCTGACAGCCCGATCCGAACCCCGACCAATCCTCGCCGAGCGTGGTCATATCCGATTCCGCCGACAAAGCGTTGCGCGTTTCGAACCGCTTGCGCGCAAGGTCGCGTCTATCGAGCTTGCACAGCGCTTCCGTGACCGCCCATTCGAGGTATGGCGACGCATTCTGAACTGCCGACAGCAATCTCGCAACAGCCGCCTTGCGGTCGGTCGGAACAAGTCCGGCGAGCGTAACAAAGGCATTGGCGCGATCGTCGTAACTGTCCTCGCGCGACGTATAGCCGAGTCCGTCCCATGCGCTCTCGATATAGTCGGCTATGTTAGCCATTCTGTCCTCGAACGCTTCGTCGTAATCGTGTTCGCCTATACTGCCGCCTACATCGAGCATAAACTTACATGCCGAATAATACAGCGCGTTTTCCAAGATCGCTTCGTCTATATTGTAAAGATTATCGTACCAACGCCGTGTTCCGTCGCGCGGCGCAACGCCGTTTTCGGTCATATCCCACAACATAAGATATTCGCACAGCTTATTATACTCCGCACGGAATACGCCCGTATCGCCGATAAAATTCCGATACTGCGCAAAAAGTCCGTATTCGCTCATAGCAAGCAGCCCGTGCGCCGGTATATCCACGGGAATATTGCCCGGCACGCATGAATACAAAACGTTATCGCCCGAATAATCCAAAATATCGTCTATTACCTTTTTTACGATATCCGTCGCGTCGCCGAACGCCAAGTATAAAGCTCTTGCCTCTATGGACGCGTCGCCCAACCACATCGAGCGGTCGCGCTCCGCCGTATCCATAAGCGTACTGCCCATATTGCAATAAAGCGTGTTTACCGCCTTGTCGAACAAAGCGTTCAGTCTGGAACTGTCCGTTTCCACCTCGCACGTCGGTTTTGCGTCGTAAGCGATTTCGCGATAACCGAGCTTCATGACTTTTACCGTGCGCGGCATGGAGAAAATAACGGAATTGCCCGTCATAGGCAATAAGCAATCAAACACGTTTACGGTAGGTTTGGTGGTATAAACTACCGAGTGAGCGGAATAAGTGCTCGTCTCGTCGCCGTAGCACCCCATGCAATCGGTGCGGTCGGTAGTCACGGTAATGCGTTCCTGACCGTTGCCGGTTACTTCGAAGTACGGCGTTATACGCATTTCGCGCGGCAGGGTAATTATATACTTGTCGCCGCTGAACTGATCGGATATCTTTTTGACCTTGCCGATAACGGGCTGAGCCGAAAACTTATAAAGCGGCAAAGGTCTCGGCGCAAGCGTGCCGATAGCGTCGTCGGGATATTCGGCGTGTTCGGTTGCCGGCTTGAACAACGACGAATTAAACGACGGATCGAGAACGTTTTCGATCTGTCCCTCGAGCGACGCGTCATAGTTGACGCTCCAACCGGCATAACAGCAGTTATCGTTTTTAGGCGCTTTGTACGCCTTGCTCTCGTAAACGGTAAAACTTCTGTCGCTGTAAATGCCGAGATCGTTGCATTCGAATATAAATCCGGCGCGCGGCGCGCTTACGATATCGCGCCCGTCGTTGCCGTAGTAATTACAGTAAAATACGACTACGTTATCGCCTTTTATTAAATATTTGGCAATATCGAACTCGTCATAGTAAGACCGCTTGCCGCGGTTGAAGCCGCCTTCCCAAACAACGGCATTGCCGTTGACGTACATGAAATAGTGCGTTTCGCACGCCACTCGGCAAACAGCACGCGTCGGCGGCTTATCCTGCCCGAACGAAAATGTGCGGCGTATTATTACATAGGAATTTTTTTGTGTCGCATCTTCCGCCCAGATCCATTTGGACTTGCCGAACAAAACGGTAGGTTCTTCAACTTTTTCCATACTGACTCTCCTTAACGTCCGAGTGTTGTACCATGCGGTCGGCTTCCGCCTATTACCGTACTAAGTAGTTTATCACAATACCCTTTTTTTTGCAACCCTTTACCGTGATTTTTTGGTATTTTGCGGTTTATATTACCGTATTACCGTTTTTTCCGACATAAAGGCGCGCGATTTTCACACCGCGCGCCCGATTATGCAGACATCGTGTTTCGGTAAAAGTCGTCGAATGTTTACAGATTATTTGGAACCGCGAAACGGATTGCTCACTTTGTCGATAACGTCGTAAAGTACGGTCTTGCGTTTTTCGTCGGTCGTTTCTCGGTAAGACTTTACCAATTCTCGCCGCGCGTTTTTGCCGATCCCCGTCGACGATTCCGAAAAAATATCAGCGCAGATCTTTACCGTTCCGTTCAGTTTGACCGATTTTTCTTTTTTTCTGAAAATTCCTTTGCCGACAAGTTCGTTGTAATTATCATAGAAAAAGCTTTCGTCTTCGGCAATGCGCATCAGAACAGGTTTTTTCCATGCGCGATTTATGATCGTGTAATTACAGCTCGAAACTTCTTTATACAGCTCGGATAATTCGTCGTCGGTCATATCCGCCAAATACGAAATTTCCAAGCACGAACTGCACAGGGCGTCGTTATTTGCGGTATAACGGTTTTCATTCAGCCGGTCTTTAATGCCTTGAACGCTTAATTTTTTGCTTACGGAAAAATCGTATCTTTTCAGTTCGTTCGATCGCTTATCGACTGTAAAAACAATAAAATTATGCTTGTCCTGCGAAAAACTGTAGCAAATCTTAAAGCCTTTTATTATATTTATCAAACTGATAAACGTGTCTTCCTCTTTGGGCATCGGGAGTTTGCTCAATTCGTCTGCGGAACGTATAAGATTTTTTACGTAATCGTATCCGTCCGAACATATATCGGCTATGCGTTTATCGGCATAATCGGATGACGCTCGTTTAAAAGCATAGTTGCGTAAGATCATATCGTTTATAAATAAGTCCGCATATTCTTTCTTTATGAATTCTTTCGATTTTTTTACCAATCCTTCGAACGGATAAACATTCCGATCGTTGCCGAAATTCAAGAAGAACGAAGTCCGATACGGCGTGGCGAGCGTATAATAGGACATTAAACTTTCTATTTTTTCTTTAAGACCGCTTTTCTCGATTTGTTCATCGCTCAAACCGTTTACATAATCGACGAAATTCGCCATGAACAGCGTATAAAAATAGCCGCGAACCCTCGAAAAAGCTCTGCGCATATTCGGTTCGTTTTCCACCGCTTTCGCAAACGCCGTCGCTATATATTTGTGATCGGGATCGGACAGCAAGGTCAAGGCGTCGGCATACGTATCCCTGCGTTTGTATAAAGAATTTACTATCACGCACGCGTTGCGCACGCAAATATAATTATCCGAACCGAGCATACCTATCAAGAACTTGATAAACCAATCGTTATAATCACTGTTTAAAATATTTATAAGTTCTTCTTTAAACTGTAATATTTTATAAATGTTATCGCTTTCGAAAATTTTCACGAGTCGGTTCCCGATATCCGCAATATTTTCCGCATTTATAAAAACGTTATTGGAAACAAGCTTGAGCACCATTTGCAGGTTATAATCGAGTTCGGGCAAAGGTTTCGACTTTTCTTGCAATATTTTGCGAATAACTTTATTTACTCGCTGCTTGCCGCCCGACATCTGAGTGTTCATGTAACATCCGACCAACGTAAGCACCTCTATCCACTTCGGTTCGGAAATATAATCGGTCGGTTTGTAATTTGTATCGCCCGATTCTATTATCCCTTCCAATTCGATAGCCGCATAGTATTCGGTAAATTGTCTGTGCATCAAAAACCCGTAATAAGCCACGTCGCCCAACGGACCTTTGTACAAAAGAATTCCGGCTTGCTCGCTTATATACCCGACAAGCTCGTCGAAACTCCCGGCCGTTATTTCCACCACCCCGTCGACGGTAAGATCGGAAACGTATTCTACATATATATCCCTGAGCCTTGTTTCGGAAATATACATATTGTCGTAGTTGTTTTCGATTATCTCATAGCCGACCTTGCTGAAAAATCCCGTTAAAAACTCCACGTCGTATCTGCTCTCGGACACGCCGCGTTTTTCTATCCAGGTTTCGAGCAACGTTTTGGATATCGTTTCGTACAGTTTTACTTTATTATTGGGCAAATTTATGCCGTGGTAATGCAAGATCACTATTATGGATAGCAATAACGGATTTTTTGCCAAAGCTTTAAGCGACGGTTCGTTATGTACGATCGCGATCAACCGCGCGGTTTTTTGCTCTATTGCGTGAGTATCGTTTTCCTTATCTATCAATATCTTGACTGCGGCGAACCACTTACTTATATAATCGTTAATGCTTTCCGTAGACAGCGGCTCTATTTCGGCTATCTTGAATTTATAACTTCTGTAAGACGCGTCGAACCCTACTTTGCGCGAAGTTACGATAAATACGTTATGTTTGGAAACGGATGCAAGCTCCGAAATATAGCTCTTTATGGCGCTCTTTTCCTGTAAATTTTTTACCTCGTCCAAACCGTCTATAAAATATATTACGCCGCCGAGCGCCCGAAGCTTATCGTACAGGGCGATCGATCCTTTTTTATCACCGTCCGCGCAGTATAAAGAGCGCTCTTTGATATATTTATCCAAAACGCCGCTTTTATCGTCTTGAACGGCTTTTGTTCCGTCGGAATTGAGCCAATTGGAAAATTCGGATATATGTACGCAAACGCACATTTGAGAGATATCGCGGTTTTTTCTGCCGTCCGCCGAGCAAGCTTCCGTTATCAGTTTTTTCATCAGCGTGGATTTGCCCGTTCCGGGATCGCCCAATATGACCGTTCTGCGGTTTTCCAACAACCGCTCCAACATAGATTTATTAGAATTAGAATTCCAATCGCTTTCGTCCGAATCCTGCGCGCGGATATTCATTTCGGCATATACTTCGTCCAACGGGATGCGGTGCGCGCCGCTGGAGATCATTATAGACAAACCCTCGAAATCCAAATAATCGTTTCGTTTCCCGAGTTCTTCGTGATGCGCGGACAAAAGTCTTTCGCTTTCGGCATCCAGAACGGCTTTCACGCGCGCGTTGATAGCCGCTCTTTTCAGCCCGTTTTTGACGTTTCGTCTTATTTCTATATCGAAATCGGTAAAAAGTTCGTCGCTTTGAAAACCGTCGAACAAATCGTCGTCGATAAACTTAGTTACGCGGTCATCTCCGAGCAGATCGTTTGATTTTTTTATTTCGGAAACGATATTATCCAAAAACTTTTTCGCCGACGCTATGAATCTCTTTTCCGTTTTCGATTCGACCCACTCCAAATCGTATTCGTCAAACGCGTCGCCCATATCCATAATATCACTCAAGGATATATCCAGATCATCGAAATTTACGATTTCCTGTTCGGTTTCGTCGATTATCAACGATCTTTCGAATTCGTCTTCCTCGATAAATTCTTTATCGCACGTGCAAGCGCACTCGACTGCGTATTTGCGTAAACCGTCGTTATCGGCAAAAACTTGCGGATCGATCATGCTTAACAGCAGCAATTCGCGTTTATTCAACTGTTTTATGCCGAGCAGATCCAAAAATCTCTCCGCGCAAGCCTGCCAAGTGACGTTTGCCTCGAGCAATTTTTCTTTCAGCTCGAGCGCGCGCTTTTTTCTCTGCGCTATATCTTTTACGGCGTCTTTTAAGATCTTCCGCAAATTTTGCACGTCGTCGGCGTTGACGTCGTTGCCGATATATCCCTTTATCTCTATCCCGTCCGTATATCCGGATAAATTTTTCTCTTCCAAAAATTTATAAAGTCCGCTGTTTTTGGTAAGCACGAGCGGCACGCCTGCGGATATTGCCTCCAGACCGGCTAACCCGAATCCCTCGCTCAGCGACGGCATAACGGCGATCGAGCTTTGGCGCAGATCGGAAAACAGCTTTTCGCGATTTTCCGTGTACGTCTGACACAATACGTTGGAAAAACCGTCCGCGCACTCGCATGCGGCGTTTTTGTACTTTTTTTCAAGCTCGGCGTAATTTTCATGCGGCAAGCCTATCAACGTCACGCTGCTTTCGGGAGTAACGTCACGCTCCTTTACAAGCTCGCCGAAAGCTTTTATCAATATTTTAAACTGTTTTACGCAGTCGTTATCGTCCTCGACGCGCCCCGTAAAAACCAATCGGGTGCGGCGCGACACGTTTTCTATACATTCTATCTCCGACAGCCCGGGAACGATCTGTTCTATCGTGCCGTCCTTAATGTCGGGAAATTTATCCTTTAACGATTCGTAAAGCTTGGGACCGACGCATAACATCAGACGCGCGTGACCGAATATCCTTTTTTGCTGATCGATCTTCTTTTTGGTTTCGCGGCCGTCGGCTTTGGCGGAATAATACGCCTCGTAATCCATGTGGTGAAATAACACCGTCTTGCCGCCGAATCTTTCGCAGCATTTTAAAGCGT
>CATKFJ010000191.1 GCA_949747725.1 uncultured bacterium | reverse complement strand
GAAGTTATAACGGGCGGCGTTATAACGGCCGGCAATGCCGTGGCGGATACAGACAGCCACTATTCGTATGCAGGCGGCGGTTACGTAGGCGAATTAAGCACGTTTATCATGAACGGCGGAGCTATTTGTGACAACAAAGCGAGCAATGTCGGCGGCGGAATATATGTCTATAATCTCAGTACGTTTATCATGAACGGCGGAGCTGTTTGCAATAACACTGCGAACTTCGGCGGCGGTATTTTTCTATATACTTTTAATACTGTTACAATAAACAACGGAGCTATATGCGATAATTACGCGGCAGCCGGCGCCGGCGCTATTTACGCCGACAATCGTTCTTGGACAGTAATGAACGGCGGCGTTGTGAATAATAATTCATCCGCCTATGTCGGCGGTGTATATTTACAAAATACTGATTTCACTATGAACGGAGGCGAAATAAGTAATAATATATCAAGTAGCAGCGGCGGCGGATTAACCCTATACAACGCGTCGTTTACAATAAACGACGGCGTCATAAGATATAATAAAGCTGAAGAAAATGACGGCGGCGGTATTCATGCAAGTAATAGTACGGTCAATGTTAAAGGCGGGTCTGTAAGCAATAATACGGCTTCGGGCAAAGGCGGCGGTATTTATGCAAGTAATAATAGTACGGTCAATATTAAAGGCGGAGTTATCAGTAATAATAAGGCAAGCATTTACGGCGGCGGTATAAATGTCGGCGGATCCACAATTATTATGGAAGGCGGTGAGATTTCGGGTAACACAGTGAACGCTAACGGTTACGGTGGCGGAGTATGTTTGTACAATAATAACAAGTTCCCCATGCGGGGCGGCGTAATTTCAGGCAACACGGCGGGCTACGGCGGCGGCGTGCACGTGGGCGGCGACACTACGTTCAACATGATAGGCGGCGAAATAAGGGATAATATTACGCAAGTAAATAAAGGCGGTGTATATACTTATGGAACAAATACTATCGTGCTCGGCGGCAAGGCTGTAATAAAGAACAATAAATACAACGGAACGATCGAGAAGAACTTACAGCTCAACAACAGTTCTCCGATAACCG
>CATKFJ010000190.1 GCA_949747725.1 uncultured bacterium | reverse complement strand
TGTGAAAGTTTGGTTTCGGTCGATATCCCGTCATCCGTAACAAGAATAGGTAAAAGCGCGTTCCGCATGTGCGATCTGGATAGGATCGAAATTTCTCGGTACGTAACCGATATCGGCGATTATGCGTTTGCGCAGAACGGAGCGTCTTACATTACGGTCGACAGCGGCAACGGATATTATAAGAGCGAAAATAACTGTTTGATCCGCAAAGCGGATAATGCTCTGCTGTACGGTAGCAATAACAGCGTGATACCTGTCGGTATTTCCGAAATACAAGCATACGCTTTTTCGAAATGCGATTCGCTTACTGCCGTCGGTATCCCGTCGAGCGTACGTTCGATCGGTCAGTATTGTTTTGACGGTTGCACGCAATTATCGACGGTGATATTTGAGCGAGGGAGCGAACTTCGTTCTATCGGCGCGAACGCTTTCTATAAGTGTACGTCGCTCGAAAGCTTTACCGTACCCGTTAACGTCAATTTTATAGGCAACGGAGCTTTCTACGGTTGCAGCAGCTTGAATAATGTATATTTCGAAAACGCGAGCGGATGGTACTGTGCGTTTTCAAGTACGGCAACGAGCGGAACCGATATTGCCGCTTCCGATCTGTCCGATCCCGTTACGGCGGCAAAACATCTTACCGATAAATACGAGATTTATAATTGGTTGCGCGCCTGAAAAATTTTTATCGATTTTCGATTTTGCCCTAAAAACACTTGACATAGGAATATTGTAGGCATATAATTATGTTAGCGGTTGCACATTGCTAACTTAAGTTGCAAGTTGCGAACCGACTGATATGCGAGGAGTTGATATTATGCCGTTGGGTCAAGCGCCGCAGGGCGAAACAATGTTGGTAGTAAGAGTTGCCGCAGACGCCAAAACGCGTCGGCATCTCGAAAACCTCGGCATTATGTCGGGTGCGGAGCTTACGCCGCTGTCGTTTGCCGACGGCAATATGATAGTGCGCGTGCGCGATTCGCGTATCGCCATAAACAGCGACGTGGCAAATAATATTCTTGTTCGTAAACGCCCCTGTTTTGCGTAATATTTTTTGCGCAACAATATCGGCGTTTTATTTTGTTTTGCGGTTCGCAACGGCTAACCGTAAAAGCTTAAGGAGAGGTTGTTATGGAAAAGAAACTTTCGGAGTTTGAGCCGTCCGAATCGGGCAAGGTAAAGACGGTGACCGGCGAGGGAAGGATACGGCGGCGGTTGTTCGATATGGGCATAACGCCCGGGGCGAGTATCGTCATGCGCAAAAAAGCGCCGTTCGGCGATCCCATAGAGGTGAACGTGCGCGGTTACGAGCTTACGCTCAGAAAGACCGAAGCGGAATGTGTTGTATTGGATGTATAAACGATTGATAGCGGTCGGTATATCGATCGATATCTTAGATCGGCGGATAAGTGCAGCCGATAAAAATAAATGCAAGAGGAGATAGGCATGAAGATAGCACTGATAGGCAACCCGAATTGCGGTAAGACCACGCTGTTCAACCGTTTGACCGGAAGCACTGCGCATGTAGGCAACTGGCCGGGCGTAACGGTGGAAAACGCGAGGGGCAATACAAAGGGCTCAAAAAACAAACAAGCGAGAGGATAGACGTCGTAGACCTGCCGGGCATATATTCTCTTTCCCCGTACACGCCCGAGGAGATCGTTTCGCGCAATTTCATGATCGACGAAAATCCCGATCTTATAATCAACATCGTCGACGCGACCAATCTCGAACGCAATCTGTATTTGACCACGCAGGTGCTCGAGGCGGACGTACCCGTTATCGTTGCGCTCAATATGATGGACGCGGTAGAGCGTTCGGGCGACGAGATAGACGTTAAAGGATTGGAGCAAGCGCTCGGCGTGCCGACTATGCCTATAAGCGCGCTTAAAGGCAAGGGCATTAAGGAGCTTATGGCGCGTGCGCTCGACGAGGGCAAAACAAAGCGCAAGGGCGCGAGCGTTCTCGCGTCGTGCGATTGTTATCCGCTTATAGAGCGTATACGCGACACGATAGCAAAAGAAAATATCGCAAATCCTTTGTTCCATGCGGCTAAGCTTGTAGAGGGCGACAGCGCGGAGTGCGTGCGTTTCCCCGGGATAGCGAAGTCGCTCGAAGAGGTAAAGCCGATGCTCGGCAAAAACGAGTACGGCGACGATTACGAGGCATACGTTGCCGACATGCGATACAGGTACATATCCAGCCACTATTCGCCGTGCTTAAAGCGCGCGACGCACGAGGCGCGGCTTTCGCGCTCGGACAAGGCGGACAAGGTTTTGACGCACCGCATTTGGGCTATTCCCATTTTCGTGCTTATAATGTTTGCCGTGTTCCATATAACGTTCAGCGAGGACATACTGTTCCTTAATTCGTGGTTCGGCGTAGAAGTGACTAACGAACTGTTCGCGTCGGCGCTCATGATAGAGCCGGGGGATGTGGGAATACCGAGCCTCGGCGTGTGGTTGCAGAGCCTGTTGGGTTGGTGTACGGGCGGACTGATAGATGTGTCGCGCGACGGACTGACAGACGCGGGCTACGCAGGCACTTGGGTGGAAGGCTTTTTGTGCGACGGCTTATTAAGCGGTATCGATTCGGTGCTTAGCTTTGTGCCGCAGGTGTTGTTGCTGTATCTGTTCCTTTCCATTCTCGAAGATACGGGATATATGGCGCGCGTAGCGTTCATACTCGACCGCGCGTTCCGTCGGTTCGGGCTTTCGGGCAGAGCGTTCATGCCGCTTTTGATGTGCTTCGGCTGCGCCGTGCCCGGAATAATCGCTACCAAAGCGCTCGAAAACGAAAAAGAACGCAGACTGACCATTATGCTTTCGCCGTTCTTCTCATGCGGCGCTAAGCTGCCGATCTGGGCGACTTTCGCCGGAATAATGGCTAATACGTATTGGTCGGGTTACGGCGATCTTGTTGTATTCATTATGTATTTCATGGGTATCGCCGTCGCGATAATCGCGGCGATTATACTCAAGCTGACAGCGCTCAAGGGCGATCCGCCGCCGTTCATTATGGAATTGCCGGCGTATCACCGTCCGCAGTTCAAATCGACAATGATCCATCTGTGGGATAAAGCCAAACATCTGTTGGTGCGTACGGGTACTGTCATTGCGGTTTCGATAATCGTTATATGGTTTTTGTCGTCGTTCGGCAAAGGCGGTTACTGCGATATAGACGACAGTATACTCGGGTATCTCGGTAAAGGCTTGCAATACCTGTTCTATCCCGTGTTTGCCGCGCCCAACGGATTTGCTACTACGGAAGCGAGCAATGCGTACGCATGGCGGTTCGTTGTGGCGGCGTTCACCGGGCTTATCGCCAAAGAAATGGTTGTGGCAACGCTCGGCACGCTTGCCGGCGTAGACGGCGACGCTATTCTCGAGGGCGCTGCGTCCGAAGCCGATCAGACGGCGTTTGACGCAATGATAGGATCTATGACGCCTGCGGCTATGTTCGCATACATGGCGTTCAACCTGTTCAGCGTGCCGTGCATGGCGGCTGTAGGCGCGGCGATGGGCGAACTTAAATCACGCAAACGTTCGTGGCAGGCGATAGGGTTCTGGCTGTTGACCGCGTACGTCGTAAGCTTTGTGGTTTTCTGGCTGGGCAACTTCAATACTTATATGTGGGGAATGAGCCTTGCCGTTACGCTTATCCTCGTTACGCTGTGCGCGTTGCTCGCGTGGAAAGTAGTTACAAACTTTAAAACGAAGCAGGCGACCGCGGCGAACGTGGGCGCAAACGAATCGGCGCTCGGCGCGGCGGCTACGCATGACGAATCGGAGGTTGAATAATGACTGCGCTCGAAATAGTATTGATAATTCTCATAATCCTGTTTATAGGCGGTATCGTCGGTTGGCGCGTGTGGCGCATGATGAAAAACAGAAAAGCCGTTAAGGACGGTAAAAGCACGGGATCGGCGTGCGGTTGCGGCTGTTCGGGTTGCGCGCAAAGCGGTTGCTGTCCGTCGGCGCAAAACAATGCGTATTCCGATACGGACGAGCAAATGCCCGAGGTATCCGTTTTGTCTGAGGTAACGTGCGATTTTAAAGACATTGCCGAAAAAATGAATAAAGATAAATAACGCATAACGCCCGAAAGATTTTCGGGCGTTAGTTTTTATTGATTATCAAAACTATTGACAACAACATAAAATTATGCTATTATATTTGTACAAGTTTTGAAAATTGCTTACAAAGAGCGTAAGGTCTATAGCCATTTGTCTGTTGTTTTTAAAAGTTGAATCTTTAAAGGAGATGGCATAACTCTATGACAGACAAAGTTTTGACTTGCCGTGATTGCGGAAAAGAATTTACGTTCACTGCCGGTGAACAGGAATTTTATGCTGAAAAAGGTTTCGAGCATGAGCCGACACGTTGCCCCGAATGCAGAAAGGCACACAAAGCGCAACGCGCCGCTATGAGAAATAATAACAATCGATAAAAATAAAAAAGCGAGATCTTAAGACCTCGCTTTTTTAATGCGGAAAATTATTCGCCTGTTTCGCTTAAAATATGCTCTGCATACTTAGCGGCAACGTTAATACCCGTAGCGTTTTCGAATGCGTCGAAATACGCGTTGGAATTGACTTCGCAAAGCATGGGCGTATCCCCGAGCAAAAAGTCTATACCGCAGTAATCGAGCCTCAAAATACTTGCGGCTTTTTCCGCCGTGGATCGTATGTCTTGCGGAACGTCGGAAGCTTCGGCGCTGCCGCCGAGACCTATATTCGAACGGAAATCGCCGTTATCGGAACGTCGGATCATTCCGCCTATTACTTTGCCGCCTATCACTATCACGCGCATGTCCTTGCCGTGCGACGCGGATATATATTTTTGGAACAAATGCGGTTGCAGTTTTAACTGTTCGCATAGATATTCGAGTTCGGCGCGATCATCGGCTTTGAATACTCCGTTGCCGAGCGAACCGAACGCAGCCTTTACTATTACGGGGTAACCCAGTTTGCGTTCTATCGCGTCGAGCATTGCGGCGTCGGGCTTCGCGGTTTTGTCGTAGCACAGCGGAGCAGGCAGGGTGTCGGGCATTGGAATGCCGCTGTCGGCAAGCGCGATATGCGTGGTCATCTTATCGTCGCAGATCTCGACGGCGCGCGCGGTATTGAACAGCCGTACGCCGGCTTTTTCGAGCATGTGCGAAATGTATTTGTCTTTATCCAAAAACACGCAAAAATCGTACGGAAAAGCGATATCCGTACGACTGTTTTTTATGTTTGCCGAAAATTCGTTGTTGCGTTTAACTTCCATTATAGCCGAACGCCGCTCCAACTCTTCTTTCAGTCGAGATACTTGGCGCGTGTACAGCTCGGGCGCATAAGCGTTTACCAGAATAAGTCCGTGCTTTGGCATTGTTATATGTCTTGAGATTTTGTAAACGAACACCCGTTAAGCGTGTATTCGGTATGGCGATACGGCGTACTGCCGCGGTAAGAGCTGTATTCGATACGCACGGGGATCTTTTTGTGTTCTTTTCCGTCTGACGTAAACGGCTGTTCGGAATACAGCACGATATAGGGGGGACCGTGCTTTTCGTCGTTTATGACAAGACTCGTATACCGCGCCGAAATAGGGTAGTTCGTTACGCCCGTTTCCTCGTCGGTCACCGCTTCAACGCCGTAGTCTTTTACCCAATCGCCTATGTCGAGGTTGTGCAGTTCGCCGCACGACGTAGCGATACGGTATTGCGTGAACTCGCCCTTATTGAACGAATCGAATATGTTTACCATTTTGAAATTGCCGGTTACGCCTTCGCCGATCTTCTGCGCACGGGCGATATAAAACATCATTTCGTTATCGCGGCACAGATCGGGCGTGAGCGACATGGTCTGCTCGGCGGCGCCGTCGATCTTTGTTTGGATATACGTGGCGGTATGATTTACGAAATAATCGGCGGTCACCGTATAAGACCGATTTACGGTATTCTCACGGTCGGCAAGCTCAACGGTTTTGGTCATTGTGCGTGCCGCAAGGCTGTTCATTTCGAATTCCACATAGCTTGTTATCTTGTCGGTAAGCCCTGCGTCGGGCGCAGGCGCGTCGGCGGCGTAAGTTACCGAAAACTCCATTGCGAGCGAAACATATCCGCTTTCAAGCTCGGTAAGCGTGTACGACAGCGCGCCGTCGGCGATCTTGACGCGTTTGTCTTCGTCGGTGCTGTCCGTCGTGTCGTAGATCGCGACCGAATAGTCGAGCTTTTCGTACGAATTTGCGGAGTCATGCCACGGCGGCGGATTATCGAAAGTCGATTCGGGAGTTTCCGTACTGCAACCGACGAGAGCCGTCATCGCAAGCGTTGCGGCAAGTCCCGCGCACAACTGTTTTCTAAGGTGTAGTTTCATGCCGTCATTATAGCACAACGCCGACCGAAAGGCAAATGTTTGATATAACTTCTTGCTTTTGGTTATTGGGAAATGCTTAATACAAGCGGATCTGCGTGCTTGCACAGGCAAACAGCGCCGTATTTCAACTTACGGCTGTTATCAGCTTTTAGCGGATAAAGTTGCGATAGCGACACAAAAACCTTGCTTTTGTCAGCCGCGTAATGCTATAATAAACTAATGGGAACGGTTTTGTTCGATAATTATCCCGAGGCGCTTGCCGCGCTCGCCGCAAAACTCGATGCGCGCAAGTTTGCGCCCGACAGGTATTACATAGTGTTGACGCCCGACCGCTATACTCAAAGCGTGGAGGCGGCGTTGTTTTCGCGTCGCGGCGCGCTCGATCTCGAGGTGCTAACGCTGTCGCGGTTGTGCCGCCGAGTGATAGGCGACAGAAAAACTTTGTCGCGCGAGGGCGGCGTTATGATAACCGCACAGGCGATAGCCGCGGTAAAGAACGAGCTTACTTACTACAAACGCGCGGCGCGGTTCAACGATTTTGCGCGCGAGGCGTACGCCGCAATATTACAAGTGGGCGCGTCGGACGCAAATCTCGACGATGTTCCTTCTTCGGGCGCCGTCGCAAGCAAGCTGAACGATATAAAACTCATAAAGAATATGTACGATTCCATACGCTCGGACAGGCTCGATTCGCCCGATCGACTTACCGCGCTCATATCTGCGTGCGACAGTGAATTCATAAAGAACGCCGAGTTTTTCGCGATAGGATTCAAAGTGGGCGAGTTCGATACGACGAGGCTGAACCGCAGGGTATTTTCCGCGATAGCCGCCAATGCGAGGGCATTCACCGAATACGCCGTAAGACCGATCGACGGCGCGGCGCGGCGCGGCAGTATGACGCTGTTCTGCGCGCCCGACCGAATAAGCGAGTATAAAGAGGTCGCGGCGTGTATTCGCGAATATATAGATATGCCGCCGCGCGGCGAAAAGCGCAAGTATTCGGATATTGCCGTCGTATGCCCCGAACCGCGCGCTTTAAAGCGCATACTGCGAGAATACGGCATTCCCGTTTACTCAGACGAGAAAAAAGCTCTGTTCGACACGCCGCCGCTCGGCGCGCTCGATCTTATATATAAACTCAAAAATTCGGCAGACGGCGAAACGTTGGTCGCGCTTTGCAAAAATCCGTTTTCGGGCGTGGACGGAGAGATCGCCGAAAAACTGCAAAATCATATATCTTCGCGCGGCATTACTTACGGTGTATTCGACGACGGTAAGATCAAGGACGACGACGCAATGACAGCCGTCGCCCGTGCAAAAGCGCTTACAGAAAGTTTTCGCGGCAAAAAGTTTTCGGATGCGGTGCGCGCTACGCTCGAGTTCGGAAATTTCGAGGACATACAAGCCAAGCTGTTTAAGGACGGCACGGACATGATCGCACCCATACTGTCGCTTGCGGCGCTGTTGGACGAGTTCGGCAGCGCCGACGGCGATTTCGACGCCGACGCCGATATATTCTTTTCCGCGGCGCGCGCAGTCGAGGTCAAATCGTTGCCGAGGTCGCAGGACAGCGTTACAGTTACCATGCCGCAATCGCTCAGGCTGACGGCGTGCAAAATGCTGTATGTTACCGACTTCAACGACGGGCTGTTGCCGAGCGTTACGAACGACAGCGCACTGCTCGGCGACAAGGAACTTATCGCGCTTAAAAAGCAAGGGTGTATTATAGAGCCGACGGCGCTCGATCGGAACCGCCGCGAAAAAGAAGAATTGCGCGCGGTCATACTCAATGCGCGAAACGCCGTGTGTATGTATACCACGGGCGGACGCGCTCAACCGTCCTCGCTCATATTCGAGCTTGCGCATAGCTTGGAACGAATAACGGGCGTCGGCATGAACAGCGCGCTTGCTATGAGCGGAGTCAAAACGGGCGACAAACGTACGGATACCGTGATACTCGAAAAATACGCGTGTACCGCAGGCGCGGCGCGCGAAATAGCGGCGCGCAAACAGTCTCCGTTTGCGCTTTCGCTGTTTGAGGCTGTCGGCGACGGAAACGCCGTTGCCGCGCCGCACGAGCGTTCGATAGGCGAAATAGAAAAGAATACTTTGTCCGTAAGCGAGCTTACGCATTGGTTCGATTGTCCGTATAAGAGATTTTTGAGCGACGGCATAGGACTGAAAGAACGGCGCAGAGGTAAGCTCGACGCGCCCGACTTCGGTATAATAGTCCACGACTTTATGGAAAAGTTCATAAAGTACGGAAACTACGACTGTTCGCGCGAGGCAGTCGGCAGGATAGTAAAACAGGTGATCGACGAAAAAGATATATCGGTCGAGCCGAACGAGTGCGAGCGGCTTATAGACGACGCGGTAGACTTTGCCGAAACAAACGTAAAAATACTTAACGCCGGCATGTACACCCCGTCGTCTACGGAGAAACCGTTTGAAAAAAGGATATCGTTCGGTAAGAACAAGACCAAGTTTGCCGGTTTTATAGACAGAGTGGACGTTTGCGGCAACAATGCGCGCGTTATAGACTATAAAACGGGCAGTAAGGATTTCAGTAAAAAGAAGTGCTTGAACGGCAGAGATATGCAGTTGCCGCTGTATGCGCACGCGGTGGAAGCCAACGGGTACAACGTGACGGGAATGTTCTACGTAAATCTTTCGCCTAAGTTCGACGATAAAAAGAAACCTATGTCGGGGCGCATGATAAAGGATACCGACGTGCTTTTCGAGTACGACCGTTCGCTTGCCGACGGTGTAGGAGCGTGCGGCAAAGCGTCATCCGAATTGTTTTCGGCTTCGGTCGGTACGGACAGTAAAGACGGCACGCTCAAGATAGGCGGCAGGGAATCGACTACGATAGAAAAAGGCGAATTCGACGCGCTGATAGATATATGCGTTAAAAACGCAAACATCGCCGCCGACGAAATATCGAGCGGATACATAGAGCGATCGCCGGCGGACGGCGCGTGCGATCGCTGTCCGTATAAAGGCGTTTGCGGCGGAAACGCGAAAACGAGAGAATGATCACCGATCGTATAAGGATACCTATGATACCTTTCGACAAAGTAAGCAATATAATAAACGCGCACGGCTTTACCGAAAATCAACTGCGCGCAATAACGGCGCGCGGCAACGTTATAGTATCGGCAGGCGCAGGCAGCGGTAAGACCACCGTTATGATCGCGCGGATAATCGACAAGCTGTTAAACGGCGCGCACCTTGACGAAATGCTTATCGTCACGTTTACTCGCGCGGCGGCGGCGGAAATGCGCGTAAAACTGTCCGAAAAGCTTTCGGCGATCGTTCAGTCGCAGTCGTCCGCCGATATAAAGGCGGCGGCGCGCTCTGCGCTCGATACAATGTCGGTGTGCAATATAGGCACGCTTCACAGCTACTGTCAAAAGCTTGTAAAAAACTATTTCTATTGCGTGGGCATCGATCCGTCTGCCGCGGTGTGCGAGGACGGCGAGGCAAATCTTATACGGCGCGCCGCCGTGCGCGAGGCGGTTTCGGAGGCTTGGAGCGCAGCGCGATCGGACGGCGAGAACGGTAAATATTTCACGGCGATGTACGAAATGCTGTCGACGCGAAGGAACGACGACGGAGTAGTCGACGCCGTTAGCGATATTTTGGAGTTTGCGTTATCTACGCCGTCGCCGCGCGAATATCTCGGCGACATAAAGCCGGACAGCGCGTACTTTGCCGAACTCGATAAGCTTACGGCTTTGCGGCGCGGCAGGTTGTGCGAAAAAGCGGACGCGCTAAAAGCGGAGTTTTGTCGAGCCGGAATGGAAAAACACGTAAAAGCGGTAGAGGAGCTTAACGACTATCTCGACGGACTCATAGACGACTTTTCGCTTAAAAGCTATCGCGCAAAAAGCGAAACGGATAAAGACTTGCACGAAAGTTTTAAATCGCTTAAAAACGACTGTAAAAAATTCAAATCGTTTATTGCGGAGGCGGAACAAGCCAAAAGCGTAAACAGCGCGCCTTACGTCAAGGCGCTGTGCGATACTGCGCTTGCCGCGCTCGATAAATATGCTGCGGCTAAAGCCAAGCTCGCCAAAATCGATTATTCCGATCTGGAACACGGCGCGTATACAGTGCTTCGCGACGGGGCGTGCATGGCGGAGATATCGCGCGATATCGGGTATGTATTTATAGACGAGTTTCAGGACGTAAATCCGTTGCAGTCTGCAATAGCCGATACGTTTGAAAACGCCGGCGCGGAAATGTTTGTGGTCGGCGACGTCAAACAGTCCATATACGGGTTCAGACGGTGCAGTCCCGTCCACTTCACGGCGGCGATAGCGCGTGCCGAAAACAGCGGCGGTAAGACTTCGCATATAGCGCTTGCCGAGAATTTCCGTTCGGCTGAGCCTGTAATAAATTTCGTCAACCGCGTGTTCGAGCCTGCTATGACGGAGGAGTTCGGCGGCGTCGATTACCGTAAAGTAGGACAGAAACTTGTTTTC
>CATKFJ010000189.1 GCA_949747725.1 uncultured bacterium | reverse complement strand
TCGGAGCCACAGGTGCAACAGGTGCAACAGGTGCCACAGGTGCAACAGGTGCCACGGGTGCGACAGGTGCGACAGGCCCTGCCGGTACGATAACGCCTGCCGCAGCGGTAGCCGACGTCGAATCGATCCCCACTCCCGAGGAAGTGGGTACTACGCTTAACGAACTTCTTGCGTCGTTGCGCGCTGCCGGAATATTGGCAACGTGATCGATCGGACTGAATAATAAGCAAAGAGCGGTTTCGAATTTTCGGAACCGCTTTTTATTTGCGGCGAAATATGACGGCACAAAACGGGCATAATATATAGTATGGATAATAACGCTAAGATAAAATGGAAAAAAGCTTTACCGTCTATATGCATGCTTGTGTTGATAGCGATATTGGTCGGATTATCGTTCTTGCCTTGTTTTCGCGGCAATAAAACGCCTGTTGCCGCTACGGCGGCAGACGTCGACGGGGAGGCGACGCGCGTTCTCGGATGTTGCGCGGCGTATGCTTACTCAAACGATTTCGAAACCGTGCTTAACGGCAAGATAAATGCGCGTGTGTTCGGCGTTCCGTACACTTTGTCCGTCCGCGGCGGACGCAGCGTGCGCGTCGGCGCTTTTGAGGACGTTATGGAAACGGTATCGCTGTTTATAAAAGCCGGAATAAAAAAATCGGGTTCGGAAAACGGTTACAGCGTATCGAAAGGCGAATACACAAAGGGCGGTTTCGTTTACGGTGACGGTACGACGTACGAAAAGGCGGAATATGCGGCGCGTTACGGCAAGCCTGCCGTCGGACTGACAAAGTACGATTTGGATAATTCCGTCATCGGCGCGCAAGCGTTGGGCGATAATGTTTTTAAATTCGTTTTAGATCCGAGCCGCGCAACGGTGAATTGCCGAAACGAGATAAAGACCATTCTCGATCTGAGTTCGTATCCCGAATACGAAAGCGTTGAGGTAACGCTGTACTCGGACGGGGAGCGTGCCGTTAAAGTAACTTGTGAAGAAATATTCCGCATAGAAAAATTCGGCGGAGCGTCTTGCCGAGCCGAATATACGGAAGTGTTCGATTATAAAGTTTGACCGTTCGTATGCTTTAGACTATGCGATAAACTTGATGTCGATATCGCCGTTGGACGTGCGCGCCGTAATGCGCTTTTTTATGACGGACGACGCGTCGGCTACTTTCTTGCTCGGAGTGCCGTCCACCATGATTCCGCCGTTGGATGTTTCGAGCGACATTCTGTAATCGTCGCGCGAACCCAATATCATGGCGGTTATCTTGCCGTTGGAAGCGTCGAGTTTAAGCTCCGAACACGCTACCGCGCTTGCATCCACGGTGCCGTTGCGTGTAGAACAAATGATCTTGTCGGACTTAATGTCTATAGCGGTCACGCCGGCATTACTGCACGATATTTCGAGCGACGGCGATATTACCGTTTCTGCTTTCACGTTGCCGTTTGCGCATTTTACGGTAACGGCGTCAGAGGCTGTAACGCGTTGGATATCCATACTGCCGTTTTTCGTTTTAAGACCCAAACCGAGGCAGGTAACGTTTTTTATATCGAACTTACAGTTTTTTGCTGAAAGTTCCATTTCGGTGAAATCGCAGTTTTTTATGTACAGACCGCCGTTTTTATTGCGGAAACGCAGTCTTCCTTTAAAGTTCTTCGGCAGTATCAGTTTGAATTCGAATCTTTTCATTATAATACGGTAAAGTATGGCGCTTGACCGCTGTGTCACCGTAAGCGTTCCTTTATCGTTTTGCACGTCGAAACTTTTTTCTTTCGCCGAAACGAACGAACAAATATCGTTGTCGCCTCGCGTAATATCGATCACGCAGTTCGTGCCGTTTATAGTAATGTCCTTAACGTTTTGAAAATCCATGTTACTCAATCATTTTACCATACGCGCAAGTTAAAATCAAGCGAAATTCGCGGTGTGTGAATGCTCGAGTTTAAAGATATATTCGTCGCAAACTCGATAAATGCTTATATAATTACATATTTTTTGTGGTTTGTTCATGTGCGGACTTGACAACAATTTAGACATAGTGTATACTTGTTGAAGTTTAATTCACATTTGTCACGGAAGTATTGATGGAAACATTCGATTATATTCTACATATATTAAACGATTATGTAATATTACAGATCCTCGGATTGGCGTTTACGATTCAAATAGTATATATCCTTTTATTTTTCGTAAAAGCCAAAACTTATCCGAAAGCGAAAACCAAACATAAATTCGGTATCGTAATTCCTGCGCGTAACGAAAAAGACGTAATTGCTCAGACCGTAAAATGCATACTCAAATCCGACTATCCGCGCGATATGTTCGATATTTTCGTCGTTGCAGATAACTGTACCGATGACACCGCCGAGCTTGCGCGCAAGGCCGGCGCTATAGTTTACGAACGGTTCGATCCCGATCCCAAGCATCACAAAGCGGGTTATGCGCTTAAATACTTGTTCGAAAAGATAATGGAAGAACATCCCGGGTATGAAGCGTTTATTAAATTCGACGCGGACAACCTTATGGAACCCGACTACATTTCGCGCATGAACGACGCTTTCGACGCCGGAGTCAAGTGCGCGCGCGGCTATTCCAACTCTAAGAATATCGATCAAAATATCGTAACGGGAATTTCGGGTATCTGGTATATACGCGATTGCAGATTTTCGAGTCATTTCCGTTCGGCGATAGGTCAGGGCACTATGCTCGGCGGCGCCGGCATGATGTTTGCGGCGGAGATAATAGAAAAGCACGGCTGGGACTGTTTGACTTCGTCCGACGACACCGAGTTTACAATGCGTCGGCTCAACGAAGACAAGATAAAAACCATGTACGTCAAAGACGCCGTGGTGTACGAGGATCAGCCGTCTACGCTTAAGGATACGTTTATCAGATACAGGCGTATGGCAGGCGCGTTGCATTCGCTGTTCTATACGCAGGGTATAAAATCGTTCTTGCTGTTCTTCGTTCGGTGGAAGTGGACGTATCTCGATATGTTCCTTACGCTCCTGTTCATTCCCGTGTGCGTACTGTGCGTTATATGGTTGCCTGTTTACTACGTGTATTACTTGATATACCATTCGATGATCAGCGATTTCGAAAACGTGTTCAAATGTCTTAAGCTTATCGGCATAATGCTTTCGTGCGCGTTTGTGCTTGCATTCATTCTTCAGGCGTTTTTGGCGGTAGGGCTGGAGCACAAGCGCATAAAAGCCCCGGTAAGAAAGCTTATACCGACTATCTTGCTTTTCCCGGCGTTCATGATCATTTACGCTTTAGCCATTACGCTCGGCGTTTTCAGCAAACCTAAGTGGAAACAGGTAAAGCGCAACATTACGGCGATGGATATCGAACAGGACGATCCGCCGGACGGCGGCGCGGACGATGCGAGGATCGGTGCGGAAGCGGCGGCAACGCAAAGCGCCGATGTCGGCGGCGGAACGGAAACGGAAGCAGTCGGCGCGGAAACAACCGAATAACGAGTTTAAATGCTTTAAAGTATGTCGATATCGGACTTTAAAGCATTTGCTGTTTTTGCGGTAAGGAGATGACGGAAATGGCTGAATACGATTATCTTATAGTGGGCGGCGGACTATTCGGCGCGTGCTTCGCAAGAGTTATGACAGAGCGCGGCAAGCGTTGTTTTGTGGTCGAAAAACGCGAAACGGTGGGCGGCAACGTCGCGACCGAGCAGATAGAGGGCATAACCGTCCATAAGTTCGGCGCGCATATTTTCCATACGAGCGACAAACGGGTGTGGGAGTTTGTAAACAGGTTTGCCGAATTCAATAATTTCATCAACAGCCCGATCGCAAATTATAAAGGCAAGCTGTATAATTTGCCGTTCAATATGCACACGTTTTATCAGCTTTGGGGTTGCAAAACGCCGTCCGAGGCGCGTGCGATAATAGACGCGCAGCGCGCCGCGGTCGGTATAAAAGAGCCGTCCAACCTCGAAGAAAAAGCGCTCATGTCGGTAGGCGAGGACGTTTATAAAACGCTCATAAAAGGCTATACGGAAAAGCAGTGGGGCAGAGATTGCAAATATCTTCCGTCGTTCATTATAGGCAGAGTGCCGCTGAGGTTTGTGTACGACAACAACTACTTTAACGACAAATATCAGGGCATTCCGTTGGGCGGCTATACCGAATTCGTCAAAAATATACTCGGCGATACAGAGGTGTTGCTCGGCGCGGATTATTTTGCGGACAGGGACAAGTTCGACAAGATGGCGGATAACGTGCTGTATACGGGACCTATCGACAGATTTTTCGGCTATAAATACGGCGCGCTCGAATACAGATCGTTGCGGTTCGAAACCGAAATAATGGATACGGACGATTATCAAGGCAACGCCGTGGTTAACTATACCGATTTCGAAACGCCGTTTACGCGCATTATCGAGCATAAACATTTCGACCGTACTCAGGCGTCGGACAAAACTGTCGTTACGCGCGAGTATCCCGAAAAGTTTGCGGAAGGCGGCGATCCGTACTATCCGATAAACGACGCCAAAAACACCGAGCTGTACAAAAAGTACGCCGCGCTTGCGAAAAAAACGCCCAACGTGCTATTCGGCGGCAGACTTGCAGAGTACAGGTATTACGATATGGACGACACTGTAGCCGCCGTGTTCGAAATGACGGACTTACTTCTTTAGGCAAAGAAGTAAGCAAGAAACCTTTTAGGGTCGTGTGTGGGCGTGGGTTGTTCGTTGTAGATTGCACCCGAATAATTTTGTGGCGTTAGAAATTTATCGGACGCCACTTTTTTAATTCCGAATTCCGCTTTCCGAATTTTATTCAAAAGATTTCTCCGCTCCGTTCGCTGCGCTCACTTCGGTCGAAATGACAAAACTCTACACAGAATGTCATCTTAGGGGTAAAGGTTTCTTGCTTACTTCTTTGCCTAAAGAAGTAAGTCATTCCGAGCGTAGTCGAGGAATCTATAAATAATTATCCGTAATTCCGAATTAAATCAGCTTTTTGCGAACTGCGCCTGATATAAAGACGCGTAAGCTCCGTTCTTTTCGAGCAGCTCTTTATGCGTGCCGCGTTCTATTATCTTGCCGGCGTCCATAACGAGTATCATATCGGAGTTGACTATGGTAGACAGTCTGTGCGCCACAACGAAACCTGTTTTCTTTTTGCCGTTTTCCGGGCGCAAAAGTTTATCGAATGCGTTTTGAACGCGTTTTTCGGTGCGCGTGTCGATGTTGCTTGTAGCTTCGTCGAGTATGAGCATGGGCGGATCTACAAGCATGATGCGCGCAATGTTTATAAGCTGTTTTTGACCTTGGGAAATACCGTCGCCGTCATCTATGACAGTATCGTAACCGTTGGGCATGCGCTCGATAAACCCGTCTATATCGGCGGCGCGCGCCGCGGCGCGTATTTCTTCGTCGGTCGCGTCGGGTTTGCCGTATGCAATATTGTCGCGGACCGTGCCTTTAAAAACCCAACTGTCCTGAAGCACCATACCGAAGTTTTTACGCACGCTGCTGCGACTGTATCCGGACGCGTCTTTTCCGTCGAACAGTATCGTACCGCCGTCGGGGTCGTAGAACCGCATCAAAAGATTTATAAGCGTGGTCTTGCCGCACCCCGTGCGTCCGACTATCGCCACTTGCGTGCCTTGCGGCACCGATATATTCATGTCTTGTATAAGCGGCTTTTCGGGATCGTACGAAAACGCCAGATCCTTTATTCGAAGATTGTCTACCGTTTCGAGCGTTTCGCCGCTATCGTCTTGCGGTTCTACGTCGGCAAGGTCGAGTATGCGCTTGGCGGCGGCGAGAGAGGTTTGGAATTCGGTTATCACGCCCGTTATTTCGTTGAGCGGACGGGCGAACTGATTGGCGTACAGCAGTAACTGCGTAATGCCGCCGACGGTGACTGCGCCGTTTATTGCGAACACCGTACCCATTACCGCGGCTACCGCGTATACGAGCGAGTTTATAAGTCGCGTGGACGGATTAACGAGCGACGAGAAGAAAGTAGCTTTAAATCCGCACTGTTTAAGATCGGTATTCGTTTCCGCGAAATCGCGTTCGGCTCGGGAAGAGTAACCGTATGCCGCAATCATGTTGCGATTGCGTATCGTTTCTTCCGTTTTGGCGTACAGCGAACCGCGCACTTTTGTCTGTTCGGTGAAGTATTTATGCGAACCGCGCGCTACGAAATACGATACCAACAGCGACAGCGGCGTAAGCGCGGCTACCGCAAGCGCTATCCACGGGCTTATAAGTATCATGAATACGAGCGTGCCTATAATGGTAACGACGCCCGTAAATATCTGCGTCGCGCCTTGAACTATGCCGTCGGCTATCTGATCGGCGTCCACCGATATGCGCGCGGCAAGATCGCCGGCAGGCTTGCCGTCCACATATTTGAGCGGCGCGTCGATAAGCGCCGAAAAACCGTCGCGCCGTGCGTCGCGTACCGATAAGTGCGCCGCGCGTTGGGCGCAGAGGTTCATGAGCCATTGGAAAATCATTACGGCGACTATAAGTCCGCCGAGCACTATTGCGTATACCGTAAGTTTTTTAAAATCCACGTTATCCGCTCCGACTATGCAGTCGACGGCATTGCCTATTATAACGGGCGTAAACAGCGACGCGGCGGCGGAAATAACGGCGCACATAAATGCGCACGCGATAAGTCCGGCATGCGGTCTGAGATACTTCATTAGCCTGCGCAGAGTGGAAGGCTGTTTGTTTCGAGATGTGTGTTTTGCCATAATCCGTCAATCCGATTGCGACGCGCAGAACTCGGCGTACAGCGGACACGAAGCTTTAAGATCGTCGTGCTTGCCGTACCCGACGATCTTGCCGCCGTCGAGAACAAGTATATCGTCGCAGCCAGAAACCGCGCTTATGCGTTGTGAAACGAATATCTTGGCGCCGTCGACCGACTTCATAGCGTTTATAAAGTCGCGCTCCGTTTTGTAATCGAGCGCCGACGTAGCGTCGTCGAAAAGATATAAGATGTTGTCGCGGCACAGCGAGCGCGCTATGGACACGCGCTGGCGTTGACCGCCGGACAGGTTTTTTCCGCCCTCTGCGATAGCGCCGTCGGGTCCGAGCGATCCCCATAGATCGGATGCCTGAGCAAGCCCGAGCGCCGTTTTTTGTCTGTCGCGCGAGGCGAACTCATCGGCGATTTTTAGATTGCTTTCGAGCGTGCCGGCGAGTATAGCGGCGCGTTGGGGAACATAGCCTATGTTTTTGCGGAGCGCGGCTGTATCGTAGTCGGCAATATTCGCGCCGCAAAACTCTATTCTGCCGACTGCCGGAGAGTAGAACTTCTCCGTAAGAGCGACGAGCGTGGTTTTGCCGCTGCCCGTACCGCCTATTATGCCGAGCGTTTTATTGCGTTTAAGCGTAAACGAAATATCGCGAACGTCGTAATCTCCGTCGTACGCAAACGAAACGTTATCGAACTTGAGTACATCGTCGACCGTCGGATCGGGTATGGTAATATTGCCGTTTTCGGGAAGAGGCGTTTCCAAAATTTCGTTTACGCGCGCCGCGCATGCCGAAGACCGCGTAAACACCGAAAATATGTTGCCTATGTTTACTATCACGAAAAACGCCTGATTAAGATAGTTGATAAGCGCTATCGTTTCGCCTTGT
>CATKFJ010000188.1 GCA_949747725.1 uncultured bacterium | reverse complement strand
GGTTTTCGGCGGTATCGCCGATAATATTGGTTTTGTATGTGCTGTTCGTCAATAAAATGCCTAAAACGTCCGAGCCCGAAAGCGGCAACAAAGACGAGGGAATAACGCTCAAACAAGCGCTTGTAAGGTTCGGGATCTGTGCGGTCGTGCTTATAGGGTCTTCTATCGCGATGACGTATTTGTCGGATATCGTTGCGGACAATCTCGGGCTAGGCAAGACGTTCGCCGGCGCGCTGTTTCTCGGCGTAGCTACGAGCTTGCCCGAACTCATGTCGTCGATAACGCTCTGTCACCGAGGCAATTACAACGCCGCCGCAGGAAATATCATAGGGTCTAACGTATTCAATTTTACTATACTGTTCGTTGCGGATATCTTGTCGTTTATGCCGAACGGGTCGGGCGTGTATATTTTAAACGCCGATTCCAAGTGGTTGCTTATATTCGGCGTGATCGCAACATGCACCACGCTTGCCATGATGTTCATGAAAAATAAAATGAAGAACGTGCGCGGCGGACTTATCTGCGTAGAAACGGCGAATGCGATTCCGCCGATACTGTATATTTTGTATTTGCTGATAACAACCGCTGTGATAGTTGTTTGACGGAGGTAAAAATGTCTGATGCGCCCACGGAAAAAATAATGTTTCAGTACATTATGAACTATAAAGCCTATCGGCGTCGTATGATCTTGACGCGCCTTACCGCAACCGTTGTTGTTGCGGGCGGTCTGTGCGGCTTGTGCGCGATTTCCGTTCCGCTCGGGCTGGTGCTTGCGGCTATAGCTCTGAGCTTCGGGATATTGTCGGTGCTATTCGCGCTTTCCGCCGAGCGATCATATACTGTATATGACACGCGTATCGTTTTAAAGGTGCGCGGCAAGGATGTGCGTACTACTGTACCGCTCGACAGTATTGTAAGCGTAAAGTATAAACGCGCGTTTTACGAAAAAGGATTATGCACCGGTACCGTCACGTTTATCGCGTTAGACGATAAAGGCAAAAAGAAAAAATACAGGCTCAGACATATATTCGACGCGCAGCCTGTCGTTGAATATCTTAACGAACGTATAAAGTCGGGTGAAACAAATGAAGATAGAAAATAAGACTATGGACGAAGAGCGTGCGCTGTACGGCTGCGATAACGTAGAGGTCGTGGGTTGCAGGTTCGAAGGTCCGGCAGACGGAGAAAGCGCGCTTAAAGAGTGCGGCGCCGTTTCTGCGCGCAATACGTTTTTCGATCTGCGCTATCCTTTGTGGCACGATCGCTCGGTTACGCTCGAGGACTGCGAGATGACCGCAAACTGCCGTGCCGCGCTGTGGTATACCGAAAATATAACGGCAGTAAGAACCGCAATGCACGGTATAAAAGCGCTTAGAGAGTGTGCGAACGCCGTGATAAAGGAGTGCGATATAAAATCGCCCGAATTCGGTTGGTTCACCGACGGCATACGCATTACCGATTCTACTGCGGTCAGCGAGTATTTTATGATGAAAGCCAAAAATATCGCTGCGCGCCGTCTTGATTTGAAAGGTAAGTATTCGTTTCAATACGTTGAGGATGCTATAATAATCGACAGCAAGCTGGACACCAAAGACGCTTTTTGGCACAGTAAAAACGTCACTGTGGAGAACAGCATAGTAATAGGCGAATATTTGGGGTGGTTCAGTAAGAATCTTACGTTCAAAAACTGTACGATAATCGGCACTCAGCCGTTGTGCTATTGCAAGAATTTAAAACTGATCGATTGCGTCATGCAGAAAACCGATCTGTCGTTCGAACGGTCGGAAGTGTATGCAGTTCTGCGCGAGGAAATAGACAGCATTAAAAACCCGTACAAGGGCGTTATAAGAGTTCCGTCCGTCGGCGAGGTAATTCGCGACGATATAAAAGCCAAATGCAAAATACTGCTCGATCGGTCGCTCAAGCGCGCAGCGGAGTGCCGATGAAACAGCCGACCGATTTCGCGCGCAGTGTGTACGACGCAGTAAAACGCATACCCGAAGGGAATGTTGCGACATATGCGCAGATAGCGGCAATGAGCGGACACCGCGGCGCGGCGCGCGCAGTGGGGAATGCGTTGCACGTCAACCCCGAACAGGGTATCGTGCCGTGTCACCGCGTAGTGAACGCATCGGGTCGGCTTGCGCCCGACTTCGCATTCGGCGGCGCGGACGCGCAAAAACGTTTGCTCGAATCGGAAGGCGTACAAGTCGACGCAGACGGCGCGGTCGATCTGTATAAGTATCAGTGGCGCGGATAAGCGTATAAATTCCTTCGTAATGAAAAATGATATTTACGGAGGATTTTATTATGTTCGGAATACAGCCTGTTTTATGGGTGCTTATAGATACTGCGGTCGCGTTTGTGTATCTGTTTATAATATCGAAAATACTCGGTAAAAAACAGATCGCTCAGCTTGAATTCATCGATTATACTGTAGGTATCTCGCTCGGTTCGATAGCTGCCGAAATGGCGACGAATACAGAAACGCCGTTTTATTATTTTCTTATAGCCATGACGATATTTTTCGCGTTGGCGTTGCTTGTTGCCATCGTCGGGCGAAAATGCACTTTTTTAAAGCGAGTGCTTAAAGGCAAGCCGGTTACGCTCATTTACGACGGCAAGATAAATTACAAAGAACTTAAAAAGAACAAGATTGATGTGAACGACTTGTTGTCTATGCTGCGCGAAAAAAATTATTTCGATATATCCGACGTGGCGTATGCGGTGTTCGAGCCGAGCGGCGAGCTGTCGGTAATGCCCGTAGGCGCGCAGAAACCGCTTGTAATGGAAGATCTCGACAAGAGCAAGATAGAGAAGGCGTCGCTTACAAATGTCATGATCGTGGACGGCGCGGTGTCGTATTCGGGCTTGAGCGAAATAAACAAGGACGAGGATTGGCTGTTCGCGCGGTTGAATATAAAAACGAAAGAAGACTTGAATAAAATAATACTCGCCGTTTATGACGATAAGACCGACGAGTTTAATACGCACTATAAAAACTGTTAAATCGGTTATCCTTTAAGAAACTCGATTCCCTTATACGATACTTCTTCGCCTATCTCGGCAATTTCGGCTATGCTTTCTCGCATGCCGCTGTTGAGCCAATAATCGAGCAATCCGAGAAAACCGTTGGAAACGAAAATATAATAAAAATTTATTTTAGACGCCGAACAGTTGGGGTAGAGCTTGCTCATTACCGAAACGACCTTTGTGCGCCCGGCTTCGAGCGCGCGCGACAGAAATTCCGATTGATGATGACGATTGCCGAGCAATAATCGGCATACGCTTACATTGCGCGCCACGAAATCGAAAAACGTAACGTAAAAACTTTTTTCGGGTACGTCGTCGTCTGTGACGGTAGCTTGCGACAGCCATTGCACGAACTCGCGTTCAATTTGTTTTTCTATTTCCTCAAGAACGTCTTGAACGGAATCGTAGTGGTAGTAAAACGTTGCGCGGTTGATCCCGGCACGCGCGCACAACGCCGTTGCCGAGATGTCGTCCAACGCCGAATTCTCGAGCATTTCGGTCAGCGCTTTCTTTATTTTATCCGTTGTTGTCTTCTTCCTTGAGGCTGTCATAACGCGTTACTCTTTATTTTTTATTCCGAAAATATATTATACTCTTTTTCGGACCCAATGTCAATTTTTTGAGTTATATAAAAACAGCGTAATTTATCGTTAAAAAAGCCTCGGTCTTCCGCCGCCGACAGGCGACAGCAGTTTTATAACGTCAGAGGAAACGCCCGATGACCGCGATACGGTGATGCCGCTTTCGATATCTTTTAGGTATTCGTTTAACGCGCAAAGCGTTTGCTCGCCCAAACACCCGTCCATGGGAGTTTTGTACAGTTTGGCAAACAGTTTGCGTTGGATATACAGTGCGGTCGTGCATTTCGAACCGAATTCGACGTGTTGTTTATTCAATAACAACAAGTCGCGCCACAGCGCGGCGTTTACGCCGTCCGTTTCCGACATGCCGTTATTTATCGCGGCTTGTTTTACCGCGTCGTCCGTATGTTTGCCGTAAATGCCGTCTATCTCGGTCATGTAGCCGTTAGCGCCGAGCAGCGCTTGAAGCATCTTTATCTTTTTGCCGCGCTTGCCCGTAGCCGACGAGCAAAGCAAAGGGTAGGAAAGTATGTCGTCGCGTTTTACGTACGGCATGCCGAAATGTTCGCAAATTCCCATGGCGATGTGTTCGGCCGCGTTCACTTGAAAGTCGGGATCGAGCGCACGCTTCAGATCGTCGAAGTTAGTTATGTATCCCACGTCTACTGTCGCCGTCGGACATCCCACCGCTTGCCAAGCCGCGCCGCCGTCTTCCGTGTCGGATTTTACCGCAAGCGACAGGAACGAACATATATCCTCGCAAAATATTTTAGACCTTCCGCCGCGTCGGCTGCAATATTTAACGACGCTGCCGCCGAAATCGTTAAAGCTTTTGCGCGAGCCGAACGCCTCGAGAGAAATAAGCACTGCGCCGTCCGCGGTATGACGGTTGACTTGCATCGCCATATCGCCTATATCGTCGACCGACTGCGCAATATCGAGCGCATCGAAATCGCAACGCAACAGCGCCGTTTCCAAATACAGTTTTACAATGCGCGTAAAGTCTTTGCCGTCGAATCGCGCTCCTATATACGGCATTACGGGCGACGTTCCGCAGTTCGCTCCGCCTATTGCTATCATAATGTTATCCATACTTACCTCTTTAAAATAGTGTACTTAGTAATATATGCCCGAAGCATACATATATGCCAATGTTATTGCGTATTTTTATTGCGAGATAGTCTGTATTTTAATTCATACTGATTTGGTAGGAATTAGCCGTAAACGCTTGACATAAAAGAAAGGTAATGGTAAAATAATATTGTTATGAAAAGATGTTTTAACGTAACGGGAATGACGTGCGCGGCTTGTGCGGCGCATGTGGAAAAGGCGGTCAGAAAGATCGGAGTGGATTCGGTCGAAGTGAATTTGCTTACAAACAAGATGACCGTCGATACGGATATTGCCGACGGCGATATTATTACGGCGGTCGTTTCCGCCGGCTACGGCGCGAGCGCGCAAAATAACGGCGCGGCGTCTGACGGAAAAAAGACGGGTGAAAAGTCGAACGGTGCGGACTATTCCAAAACGTTGCTGATCAGATTCTTGGCGTCGGTGCTGTTTCTTGTGCCGCTGATGTATTTTTCGATGGGGCATATGGTGGGGTTACCGCTCGGCGCGTTCGATCCGCACGAAGACCCGTCGTCGTTCGCGCTGATACAGTTGGTGTTGACTACGCCCGTGCTTATAATAAACGGCAAGTTTTTTGTCAACGGTTTTAAGGCGTTACTGCACCGCGCGCCCAATATGGATACGCTCGTCATGCTCGGGAGCGGCGCGGCGTACGTTTACGGCATCGTTACGGTGTTTCTTATAAACGCACGGGTGGTGACGGGCGATGTTCACGGCGGTGCGGAATGGGCGATGAACTTGTTTTTCGAGTCGGCGGCGATGATATTGACGCTTGTGACGCTCGGCAAGTTTTTGGAGGCAAAGTCTAAAGGTAAAACGCGGTCGGAGGTGGATAAATTACTGCGCCTGCGTCCGCAGACCGCTACGGTGATACGCAACGGCAATGAGTTGACGGTTGCGGTAGACGAGATCGCAATAGGCGATACCGTAGTCGTTTTGCCCGGAGAATACGTGCCGTGCGACGGCGTTATAGTCAAAGGCGCGACTACGCTCGATAAGTCGGCGATAACGGGCGAATCGATACCCGAAGAAGCGACGGAAGGAAGCGACGTTACGTCTGCCGTACTCAATCTTACGGGCAGGGTGGAAATATCCGCGCGTAAAGTGGGGTCGGATACTACGCTGAGCAAGATAATCGAGCTTATAGAAAACGCCGGCGGTTCCAAAGCGCCCATACAGAAGATAGCGGACAAAGTATCCGCGGTGTTTGTGCCTACGGTTTGCGCGATCGCGCTTGTTACGTTGATAGTGTGGTTGTTTGTCGGTACGGTAGGGCAAGCGCTTACAATGGCGATCTCGGTGCTTGTTATATCCTGTCCGTGCGCGCTCGGGCTTGCGACGCCTGTCGCGGTAATGGCGGGGACGGGGCGTGCGGCGGCATACGGCGTGCTTGTAAAAAACGCCGAAGTGTTGCAACAGTTACAAAGCGTTAAGATATTCGCGCTGGATAAAACCGCGACTATCACCGAGGGCAAGCCGCGCGTAGTGGGAGTAAAAACTTTCGGTGCGGACGGTTTCGACGAAAACAAAATACTCGAGATAGCGGCGGCGCTTGAAAAAACGTCCACGCATCCGCTCGCGCAGGCGATAATCGCGGCGGCGGACGGCGGTTCGTTTACGGCCGAAAACAGCGAATATAAAATAGGCTACGGCGTTATAGGCACGGTAGGCGGCGAAAAATACGCGCTCGGCGGCGCACGGCTCATGAACGAGTGGGGCGTTTCCGTAAGCGACGACGAGTCGCAGACGGTGTATCTTTGCCGCGATAAAGAACTACTCGGCGCGATAACGGTAGACGACGAGATAAAGCCGTCGAGCAAGAATGCCGTCGAACTGCTTAAAAGCATGGGCGCGCGCGTAGTCATGCTTACGGGCGACAACGAGCGGCAGGCAAAACGCATTGCCGAAAAGGTGGGCATTACGGAAGTGTACTGCAACGTGTTGCCGCAGGATAAGCTCGATATCGTGGAGCGGCTCAAAGCGGACGGTAAAACGGCAATGGTGGGCGACGGCATTAACGACGCGCCGGCGCTCAAAGCGGCGGACGTAGGCATAGCCATAGGTTCGGGTACCGACGTTGCCATCGAGGCGGCGGACGTTGTGCTTGTAAAGTCCGATTTAATGGATGTGCCGCGCGCTATGGCTGTTTCGCACGCGTGCTTGAGAAACGTCAAGCAAAATCTTTTCTGGGCGTTTGCATACAACACGCTCGGCATACCGCTTGCCGCAGGCGTTCTATACGGCGTGGGCGTTACTCTCAATCCGATGATAGCGGCGGCGGCAATGGCGTTTTCGTCGGTGTTTGTCGTATGCAACGCGCTCCGTCTTACGGCAATGAAGTTTGACGACAGGCGTTTGCCGCATAAGCTTCGCGGAATACGGAACAATAAATCGGCAAAAGACGGCAACTTTGCGGATAAAACAAAAGACGGAGATATAAACATAAAAATAACCGAAACGGGAGGTAATAATATGACAACTGTATTCAAGGTGGACGGCATGAGCTGCATGCACTGCGTGGCGCACGTTAAAAAGGCGCTCGAGGGTGTGAACGGCGTAACTCAGGCGGACGTCGATCTCGAAAAGGGCGAAGCGACTGTTCAAGGCGACTTCGACACTGCGGCGGCGATCAAAGCCGTTGCGGACGCAGGCTATGATTGCGCGGTCAAGTAAATCCCGATATCATTAAAATGACATTAGAATATAATTAGTTATCGGCGGCAGACATTGACAAAACTGCTTTTGCATAGTATAATTTACCGTGTTACGGACGTTCTCGTAGCACGGTAAATTTTTGTCGGAGTTTCTCGGGACCGAAAGGAGGGTGTGTTGTCGTGGCGGAAAAGGTAGCGATCCCCGAAATAGAAAATAATGACGGGCAACCGATCAAACCGAAAAAGAAAAAGAATAAATGCTGTACTTGCTGTTTGGTTTTTCTAATAGTAATTTTAGTCATATTGGCTGCGGCTTTCGGGATAGGCTGGTATTTCGGCGATAAATTTACCAAGGAAAGTTTGGATATGTCGCTCGGCGATACGTTGGGCGTCATGAGCGATCTTTATTGGACTGACGACAAAGACGTTGTTACCAACCCGTACAGTGCCGACGACGTAAACGGATTCTATTCGCAAATAAAACGCAACATATTGCTTAAAGACAGCGCCGCGGTGGATTTTGCCGGTGCGCTCGATAAAGCCGTTGCCAAATATATGTCAAGCGATTCGTCCGCACACGAAGCCGATACAGCAAAACGCAGAAACGGATCGTCGTCAGACGGCGAAAAAGACGATTCGTCGATAACCGATATCCTTATAGATATGATAGCCGACGTGCTTGACAGGGATCACATAGATATCGAGCGGCTAAATGCCTACGACGAAAACGATCCCGACAGCGATACATATATTTTCGATCTTAAAGACAAACAGTTTGCCGCATTTGTAAACGAGGTGTTGCAAAGCGTGCTTTTGCATGTTTCGAGTACCGAGAGCTTTGCGGAAATATCCGAAACGGTAGACCTCAAAAGCGTTATCGCGTTAAAGCAGGTGCGGTTTGCCGCGCAGAAAGACGGCGACGCGGTAAAGTCCACTACTGCCGACGTTACGGTGTGGGTAGGCTTGCAAAGCGCCGTCGGTCAGGCGCTGACAAGCGTGATGAAGGATGCCGGCGTCGGTTGGCTCGGTTGGTTGGCGCGCGGACTCGGTAATATTATATTGCCCGAAAACGTTTATGTCACGCTTACCGTACCGCTATACGGCGACGCGCAAACCGTGGTCAATTTTAACGACATGAACGCGTCGGAGCGTGCGCGCGCATATAAGCTTGTGAACGGAATATTGAGTTTTTCGGGTAACGACGGCACAGTCGACGATCTGCTTATACAGCTCGGCGATAAACTTAAACCGTACCTCGAGGCGGCTGCGGACAAAATGCCGCTCGATAACGTTACCGACGGAACTATAAAGCTCGATCTTTTATCCATGGTTATGAAAATGGCAAGCGACGGTCTCGACAGCGCCGATCCGCTTACCAAAGCCGATTTTTTATATATGCTTCAAGCCATGCTGTCCGATAATATCGAACAGTATAAGAGGATAGAGCCGTTCAGATACGAAAACTACTATCTCGACGACAGCGGTAAAGCCGTGTATATCGACGGCGCGACGGAGCTTACGCCCATAGATTACGAACGCGAATTTATTGTCGAGATAGAGAATAAGTATGCGGTCAAGTTCGACGACGACGCTACGCTTGCCGACGTATTGATAATGCTCGGCGTTTCGCTCGACGGCTCCGCCGGAAATACATTGCAGTCGCAGGAACTCATGAAAAAGCTTGACTCTAAAGCGTTCCATGCGGCGCTTGACAAGGATACAAAAGATCTCGAGCTAGTAGTTACGGACCGTATGCTCGGCGCGGCGTTCGCCGAGGAATTAAAGAACGCGCTCATAGAGGAGAGCTTGGGCGATATAAAACTGAAGCTCGATTCGATCACTTTTGTAGAAAAGGACGGTTTCGACGGATATACTTTTGCGGAGCTTGCGCTCGAGATAGACGTTGCGAGTTCGTTCGGCACGGTATCGGACGGCGGACTTATGAACTCGTTGGTATCCGGTCTTATGCCCGAAAAAATATTCCTGTCGGTGACCGTCGATATCACGCGCAACAGAAAAGCCGGACAGGTAAAACAACCCGTAAAATATCAAATGAACTCGTGCGCAAATACCGACCGCGCGATAGCGGCGCTCGCCAAGGTCGCGCCGTCGTTGGATATGAACGAAGTATCCGATATGATAGATGAAAAGTTTAACGCTATGTTCGACAATCTGACCAAGGTCCTCGATATCAGACTTGCCGCGACTACCGTGCAATATTTGCCCGACGACGGTTGGACGGGCGACGGCGGCGCGCTCGTGATGCCCGATATTTTTACCGTTATTACGCAGAAATCGCTTGTAGACAAAGAAACGAAACAGCCCGTGCTCGAAAACAGCGAGCAGCTTAAAAGCGTGCTCAAAGCGCTCGATAATACCGATGATTTCGCGGCTTTAACGCCGCCCCACGTAACGGACAACAGCGAGTTTATCGCGCAAGTCGTGGATAAATACTATCTCGCGCCCGATACTCCTATTAAAGATTTTGACGCGCTTACCGATTTCATGGACGATTTCAATACGCGTAAATTCCGCGTTTACGAAGAGGATACGTCCGCGCTTGTAAAAGGCGCGCGATATATCGCTTACGATAACGCCGATGCTTCGGAGTTAAGACCCGTTATGGACGCCGATAATCTGTGCGCTTTATTGAACGATAAGATAAAAGACAATGCCGCGATCGATAATTACGAGATAATCAAGGTCATTCCGAAACAAAACGGACTTGTTCTTGTGCTTGCCGTTTCGGTAAGCGATCTGATGCCCGATAACGTCGCGCAAATGCTCGATTCCGAATACATTTACGTTACTGCGGATATCGATACGAGCGTTGTGATAGACAATGAGCGTTACTCCGTTGACATTGCCGTGAACCACATGGAAAACGGTTGCGACGACTACAATAACACGCTTAAAATAGTCAAATGTTTCGATCCCGATTTCAGCATAGAAAAACAGATCGACGACGTGGGTAAAACTATGTACGAGCAGATATCCGATCTGAACAAGAGCATAGCCGGCGAGGACGGCGACGGCGAATTTATATCGTTCACGGCGGACGGACTTGTAATGGTCGACTTCTATACATTCCTTGCCAATAAAATGGGAATAGAACTCAGCGCCGACGGCGGTGCGGACGGCAAGCCTACTTCCGATACGCTCAAATCGGTAGTTCAAGGCATGTACGAGCGCGTGCCGACGGTCGTATGCGACGGTTGGTTTACGAATACGAACAACTATTTGCCGGGCGATGTACTGTTCAATCCCGCGCCCGACGGTCAACAAGCCTGGACTAACGTGGATATAGCGTCGTTCGGTACGGATGGTAATACCTTGATCAGCGATATAGACTTTAACGGTTTGATGCGCCGCGTCGAGAGTATAGGCGACGGAGTGTTTGCCGTGCAAACCGTTGCGCTTAATGGCGGAACGGCAACAGCCGCGCGCGATTGGTTGAGCTTGAGAGCCGTCAATGAGAACGGCGAAACTATGGACGTCGCAACCGATTATCTGGCTGTAACTTTCAAAATGAGCATGGACGATTTCATGCTTACCGATAACGACGCGGACGGTCTTTTCCCCACGGACGTATATGCCACTATAGTTTACGAGCTTGACGCCGCTACAGGCGAGTTTAATAAGTTCGACGTAGTGTTCAACGGCATGACCCACGATAAGTTCGCTATCCTTCAAGAATTGATGCAACTGAGAGAGGAAAGCAACGATCCCAATCTTGTCAATATCGGAACCATAGCGGCGCGCAGCGAATATTTCCTGAGCATGCTTACTAAAAACGGCAAGTTATCGATAGTCGACAGGGTGAACGACGAGGGTGTAGGCGGAATCGAATATATAAGAGGTGCGTTATGAAATATAACAGAATAATAATGCTTTGCGATTACGGTCTTGACGACGCTATCGCCACAATGCATATTTTGCGCAACGCACGATTCGATCACCTCGACATAGTGCCTATCGGCGGAAACGTGAGCGTTTTTACAGCTTACGAAAATGCGCATACTCTGCTTGCTTGGGCGCGTGCCGATAAGCGGAATGTACGTATTGCGGATACGCGCGCCATAGAACAGGCGGCGGCGGATATACCCGACGTTCACGGAAAGGACGGCATAGGCGACGTACTCGAACGCCGACTGTCGGACGTGCCCGTGATTTCTTTCGATGAGTTAAAGACAGATATAAAAAATAACGGCATACCGAGCCGCGACTGTTTGCTGTCGCTCGGTCCGTGCACATTGCCCGTTATGCTCGACTATGTGCCCGATACGACGGCGATCATGGGCGGTACTACTAAAGAACCGCCCAATTACGGCGGTTACGAATTTAATGAAGCGCTCGATCTCGCCGCGTTTAAAACACTTGCGGCAAAAGCAAAGGGAGTTGCTACGCTCGACAGCTGTCACGATCCGAAATTCGCGTTCGAAACTTTTAAAACGGGCGACGAAATAACGGACAGGCTTATAGAGAAATATATCGCGCTGTGCCGCGCGCGTAACGCGCCGATAGCCGTTTACGATTATGTGGCGGCGTTGTTTGTGACGCACCCCGACGAGTTCGATGTGCGGCTTGCGGTCCGTGCCGACGGCGTCGAGTATAACGAAATTAAAAAGAAATGATCCTATATAATTAAGACCGTATAAATTCATTCGATAAATTTCGCAAATACTATAGATATTTGTTTTCGGATATGATATAATGTATCCAAATTCGACCCGTAATTCGGCGGTAAGGAGGAATGATGAAAAAACTCAAGGCTTTGTGTATGCTGTTATGCACCGCATTGGCTCTTACGGCATGTGCAACCAAAGCGCCCGAAAACAACGGGGGTGGAGAGGATACCGAAAACCCTAACCCCGGTATAACCGTACCCGACGACGGCAACACGGGCGGCGACAACACCGGTGGAGATAATAACGACGGGGATAATAACGGTACGGATACCGATACCGACAAAAAAGTAGCTTACGAGATATCGGTTGCCGATTGTTTCGACAATGCGTTGGCAGGCGCGACGATCGCCGTCGACGGAGTGAATAAAGGCGTTACCGACGCTTCGGGAAAGTATACCGTCGCCGATGCGGACGCGTCCTCGCGCGGAAAAATTACCGTTTCCGCAAAAGGCTATATAAGCGCCGATGTGAGTTACGACGGTTCAACCGTAACGGACGGCAAAGCGTCGTTCGACGTTAAGCTCGTAAAGGAATATGCGGTCGTTTCTTCGCTCGAGCCCGTTTCATGGGATAAATTCGAGGCGTTCGGGTTAAGCGCGACGCGCGACGAAACGGGGTTGATGTTAAAGGCGGAATCGGATAATGCCGTCTTTACGTCTTCGGGCAGAAACAGCAAACTCGAAATATGTATTTCCGTAGGAGCGGTATCGTCCGTGCGCGACGATAACGTTACCATGGTTTGGATGCAGAGCGACGGCGCTGTGGGCGCGCGCAACTACGGCACGCGCGCCGTGTCTGC
>CATKFJ010000187.1 GCA_949747725.1 uncultured bacterium | reverse complement strand
GGAATAGATTGGGTACTCGACAGCGTGTACGAAATAACGGTGGTAGCGGTGAGCGCCGACGTGGATAACAATTCGTATGCGAGCAATGCGTTAAAGCTGCGATACAACGAGAACATCACGAATGTAGAATACGGTCCCGTAACGCATGCCGACGGGAGCGTGTATAACGAATTGAGCTGGTCGCACGCGATAAGCGCGGTAAGCTACGAAGTGCAGGTGAACGGCGGCGCGGCGGTAGCCGTTGCGCAGGGCGCGACGAGTACGGAAGTAAAGCTTACGGCAAAGAACAACGTAGTAGGCGTGCGGCTTATAGACAAGGAAGGCAATAAGAGCGGTTGGAGCACCGTTAACGTTTCCGCGTTTGAGATCGCGCTCGATCCCAACGGCGGCGTTAATATTGATAGTGTTTACAGAGCGAACGGCGATAAGTTGTCGTTGCCGCTTACTTCAAGGCTTGGGTATGAATTCAATAATTGGTACACTTCGGCGGATAACGGCACGGCAGTGGACGGCGTATCGTTTGTAGGGACGGATGACGTAACGTATTATGCCGGTTGGACTGCAAAAACATATTCGGTCAATCTCAATTACGGAACGATAGGCGTCGGAAATATAACGAGCATGAAAGTCACTTACGATAGCGACTACACTTTGCCGTATCCGACATTATCCGATGATAAAGCTATGTATATGTTTGCCGGATGGTTTGATTCGGCGGACGGACGGGGAACAAGATACACCAACGTGCGAGGGGTAAGCGAAAAGGCATGGTTTAATGCGATAGACGGTTTAACGTTGTATGCCGTATATTACGAAACTTTAAGCTTTATACGCGACGGCGAAGGTTACGCCGCATATCAAGGCTGGCAAATATCGCTTGTGACCGATCTTGTAATACCTGCCACATATAACGGTAAAAAAGTAGTGGCTATAAATGATAATGCATTCATAACAGCGTCACATTTGGATATTATTTATATTCCCGATACGGTAAGATTTGTAGCCGACAACGCATTCTATAGATACGGAGTAGAAAAATTTATAGTATATGAGAGTGGTATAGAGTACGATCCCGTTTATAGAGCAGACGAATACGGCGCGTTACTTCGCAGAAACGAAATCGATAATGCCGTAGAGCTTCAATTTACACCAAGAAAATTAACGGGTACTTATAATATGCCGAGCGATGTGACAAGCATATTGACTCAAGCATTTTACAGCTCGGAATTGACCGAGATTGTTGTGCCGTACGGTGTAACGCGAATAGCTATAGATGCTTTTTATAGATGTTCCAATCTTACCAAACTCACGTTCCAACCCACTCCGTCGGGACAGAGCTTGGAGCCGTTGAAAATGCATCCTGCCGCAATAGGAGAAAGGTGTAATAAGCTAACTTCCATTACATTGCCGGCACGGCTTGCCGAATTTGAGAATATTACGCTACATGAGGTATTCGATAATTATAGCTTTAAAGAAATTAAAGTCGAAGACAGGGGAAGTGCGAATATAGCATACGCGTCCGATGATAACGGCGTTTTGCTTAACGCAGCAAAGGATACTATAATATATTTCCCCGTGTGGTCTGAAATCAAAACATATGTTGTTGCAAGCAGTATTACGAAAATAGCAGATAAAGCATTCGATACATCGGGTGTATCCGATGTCAATTACCATGGAGAACCGACAGCGTCTAATCCGAATAAACACGGTGGATTGTGGCTCGAAGAGATAGTATTTCGTGCAAACATGCAAGAAATAGGCGAACGCGCGTTCTATAAAGCCGCGAAATTGAACAAAGTTACGTTTGCCGCATCTGCTTCGCAAAACGTTTCAAATAATCTTGTTATAGGTAAAGAAGCATTTGCAGAGTGTTCGAAATTAACTACGGTATTATTCGAAGAGGACGGCGCTTTAAACGGTGGTGTGTTTGTTCCTGTTTCGAGCAGCGGCGTGCGATCTATAGGCGAAAAGGCGTTTTATAAATGCGGAATAACGACTACAGAGCTAAATTCGCTTGTATTGCCGTATTCTTTAAACAGTATAGGAAACAATGCATTCGATGGTAATTCCGATTTGGCTAACGTCGATTTAAGTCATATCAAGTCCGACTTGGTATTCGGTTCTACGGTATTTAACGGGTGCAAAAAGCTTACAAGCGTTGCCATTACGCAAAACGTAGGGGATATCAACTTGAAAGACGTATTCCGCGGCAGCGGTATAACGGCTTTTGACGTTTCGGGTAACGATAGATACGAATCCGATGCTAACGGCGTACTTTATAATAACGGACGAACAAGGATACTGTATTTCCCGTCTGTTTATACGGGAACCGACGGTGTATATCAAATTCCCGATACGGTTTTATCGTTAGATAACAATATATTCGCCAATGTCAGCGGCTTGAAGTCCATAAATATTCCGATGCATATATCAAGCATAGGTAATAGCGCTTTTGAGGGTTGCAAGGATTTAACCACCGTTACGTTTGTCGACGAAGGAAATGTAGCCGACAACCCTCTTACTATCGGCAATGCGGCGTTTAAGGGGTGTTCGGCGCTTGCTTCGATAAATCTGCCGTCGCGCACCGTTTCAATAGGTAACGAATGCTTTAAGAGTACGGGTCTTACGGGCGATAAGATAGTCGGAGGCGTTGTTGACGGTGATACTATACTTAACGAGGGCTTAAAGACAATAGGCGACAGCGCGTTTGACGGACTTGCCGATTTAAAAGCTATCGTTATTCCGAGCACTGTAGAAGAAATAGGTCAATATGCATTCCGCTCTTGCGGTGTTTCTCAATATGTATTTGCCGTATCGTCGGATAATCCCAATGATTTGGTTTTGGGCGTCGGAGTATTCTCGAGTAATACATCCTTGACGACTGTAGTGTTGCCGGAACGCTTACAATATGTTCCCGAAAATGCTTTCTTCGGTTGCTCGTATTTGACCGACGTTACGATACCCACCACCGTAGGAAACGTAAACAATATTCGTGGAATAGGCGTCGGAGCGTTTAAGAATTGCAATCGGTTAAACAATATTATATTCACGCCGAACGGAACAAGAGAACTGTCGTTCGGAGCGAGTGCGTTTTACGGTTGTACGAGCCTTGAAGAGCTTAATTTACCAAACAGAATAAGCGGTTTATTAAGTGAATACGATGTGTTTGAATTCGGTTCAACCGTTTCCGGCTCGCTTCTTAATTATAACTATGCCGTTACATTTGCTGAAAAGTCGACATCGTCGGCGATTGCTCATTTCACAAGAAGTTTACAAAGGTTGACAATAGAAGAAGGATGTACTACGTTTGCAATATACGATAACGTGCTGTATACAGGGGACTTATCCAAGGTATTGTTCTGTCCGATGGGAAGAGTCGGAAGCGTTGAAATTTCAGATAGAGCTACAACCGTGAGACCGTCGGCATTTGCTTTTTGTAATGATATAACAGCCGTTTGTTTCGAAAATTCCGATTTATTGGAAGTCCCCATAGACCCGAATGACGAAAATTCGGAAAAACGTACTTTGCCTGACTTTGTATTAGAGGATGCCGGTACAGGAAATTTAGCGAATAATCAAGAACTGATTTTTTACGGATGCAACGGGCTTACCGAAATATCTTTGCCTGCGCGTTTGAAGAAAATAGGTAATTTTGCGTTCTATCGTAATAATAGTCAGAAAGCTAATTATCATCAGATCACGCGTATGGTCTTTGACGGAAATTGCAAGCTCGAGAGTATTGGAAAACGCGCGTTTGAGGGAACTTTGCTAACGTCCATAGAATTGCCGGCAAACGTAAAAACCGTAGGGGCAATGCCGTTTTTAAATTATGTGAACTCTACAATAACGGTCACGTTGCCGCTTAACTTAACTGCGGCAAGTATAGGCAATATACTCGATACGAGTAAAGCCATACCTAAGCTTGTAACGCGCGACGGCGGCAATCTTCAGATCGACGAAGATACGCGGATATGGTACTTGACAGAAAACGGAGTAAAGGCTATAGCGTATTGCGATGCGGATAAGGACAGCGAGTACGGTGCGGACGTACAGTTAAAGGATTTGGAAATACCTGCCGATGTTGCGGTAATAAGCGCGCGTGCGTTTAACGGTATCAAGCGATTCGGAAAAATAACGTTCGCTCCGTCGGAATTGGATCTCGAAATCGGCACAAACGCTTTTGAAAATTCAGGTATTACTTCTATCGTTTTGCCGAAGAGATTGAAGTCCATCAGAGTAAATGAATCGGGAGGAACAAGTGTTGATAAAGCAGCCAATACATTTAAAGGTTGTGCCGCCCTTACGACCGTTGATTTCGAAGACGGGTACAATTACGCAGTATTGCCTTACGGCATTTTCCAAAATGCGGGATTGACCGAGATTACCATTCCCGATTGTGTGACGTATATAGGTTCGTATGCGTTTAGCGGTTGAAAGAGCTTGGAAAAAGTCGTATTGAACGATACGAGTAATTTGGTTGATATTTATCAAAACGCATTCCAAAACTGTTCGAAGTTGAAAAGTATTAAAGTTCCCCAAAATGTGGAAAAAGTAGGCGTTTCCGCTACTTACGGTTATGTATACTTGGAAGGTTCAAGCAGTTTGGGTTCAATTGGCAGTGTGTTTGCCGGTTGCAGCAGTTTGGAAACGGTAACGATCAATTCCAATAAGATCGAAGCAATATCGTTCGGTATGTTTGCAAGCTGTACTTCGTTGACTTCAATAAATATTCCCGATTCCGTCGAGCGTATTTGCGGAGCTGCGTTCTATAACTGTACTTCGCTCAAGCGTATAGATATCCCCGATTCGGTAAAGATCATAGACGGCAGGGCGCAAAGCAGCGGCACCCCGAGCGCAACATCTTTTAACAGTGCCGGAACATTCCAAGGCTGTACTTCGCTTAATACGGTAAATATCAACAAAACGAGTACGCTTACGACGATAGGTCAATGTTCGTTTAAGGGAACTGCTATAACTTATATATATATCCCGAGCGGCGTTACTGCGTTGGGAAAAGAAGGTCTTAAAGATTACTCAGGTGAAACGAGCGGCTATGTATTCGAGGATTGTACGTCATTGGCTACGGTGACTTTCGGAAATAACAGTACTCTTCAATATATTGCGGGATATACGTTTAAGGGTTGTACGGCATTGTCTCGCATCGGCGTTGAGGATTCAAACGATCCCACAAAGACCACGGTAAAGCTGCCGAGCGGTATTCAAGCTATAGGAGGCCGTGCATTCGAAAATTGCGGAACTGCCGTGCCCAAGACCGTGACGGAGATCGACGAAACCACGGGTGAAGAAACAGTTAAAAAGACCGAAATCGAACTGTGTATACCGTCGAGCGTAACGGCAATAGGTGTAGGTATTTCAGGCTCAAGCGTATTTAAAGGCAGCGCTTTTACAAAAATAGACTTTGAAGAAAATTCGAACCTTCAAACTATTGCATCCGGTTCATTTATGGATTGTGCGGATTTGACGGAAATATCGTTGCCCGATACGGTCAAAGAGATAAAAGGCGGTAGCAAGAAAGGCGCGTTCCAAAACTCGGGTATAGTGTCTATAACAATCCCGAAGAATGTGTCGGTTATCAACGAGTATTTATTCCAAGATTGTTCCGATCTTAAATCCGTTATAATGCATGACGGAGTTACCGAAGTAAAAACGCATGCTTTCCACGGCTGCACGTCGCTCAATGAAATAGATCTTAAAAAAGTGCAAATTGTAGGGCAAGATGCGTTTAACGGCTGTGAGTCGTTAGTAAACGCGGATTTGTCCGGAATAGGAGAATATTTGGGACAGAAAGCGTTTATAGGTTGCACCTCATTGAAAAATATTACGCTCGGACCTAATCTTCAAAGGATAGGAGGAAGCGGTACGGTATCTATAACGACGGATGCCGGAACTTTCCAAAATTGCGAATCGCTCGAAATTATAAACATACCTATGTCTGTTACTCTTATCGCAAAAAATACGTTTAACGGTTGTACAAATCTCAAAACGGTCATAATGCCGGGTGTAACGCAAGTAGGGCAAGATGCGTTTAAAAATTGTCCTGCCGACATGACTTTCAAATACAGTGCAAATTCCGATAACATGAGCGACGGAAACGCCGTATATCAAGGAACAACACTTGTGCTTTATTACGGTTCTGCCGCGGACTACACGATAAAAGCCGGCACAACTGCAATCTCTCAGTATGCGTTTGTCGGCAATACGAATATTAAAAACATCGTTTTACCGGAATCACTTGTCACTATAGGGATATATGCTTTCCAGAATTGTTCTAATCTTGAAACGATCGGTTACTACGCCGATCCCGAGGAAGAGGGCGGAGAAAAAGTGTTTAGAGGTTTGGCTAAGGTTACGAACATAGGGAACTACGCTTTTGACGGTTGTGCAAAACTTAATATCGATATTAAATTCGATAGTGATGCCGTAACATTGGGAACATATGTTTTCAGAAATTGTAAAAAAATTACGACTGTCGATCTTACAGGTGTGTCTGCTTTGCAATCATATGCTTTTTATGGCTGTATCGGACTCAATAAAGTAAATTTAGGCAGTGTGACAAATATCGGTGGCAGTGCTTTTTACGGCTGTACAGGGTTAAAATCCATATTTATCGGCAGTAAGGTTACTACTATCGCAAGCGGCGCTTTTAATAATTGTTCCTTGGATTTAAAAGTGTATACGCCGTTTGGCAGTAAGCCTACGGGGTGGAATAACAGTTGGACGAATAAAAACGAAATAAAGAATAACGTCGTTTGGAATTACGAAGGCACGGATATTCCCGAAGAAACCGAACCCGAAGTCGATCCGAACGATTCCGAAAACGTTCAGCCGTGATCCTATTCGATATTGCCCCATCTACACGCCGTTTCGCGGTTCTCCTTACGCGGAGCGGCGTTTTACGTGGCTTTAAATAGGGTTGACATATCGCGCTTATTACTGTATAATATATTCTATCGATTCTGTACTTAACGAGGTAGATATGAAAGGCAAGCTGCTTGTAATTTTTAAATCGATCCACGGGTATGTCAAACGTTATGTTGATATCCTCGGCAATGAGCTCGGTTGCGACGCCGTTCCTGCGGACAAGCTCCGCGCGGACATGCTCGGCGGCTATGATAAGTTTGTATATATAGGCAGCGTGCGCGGCAGTTCCGTTCTCGGCTTTAAGAATATTTCGGACTATCTCGACATTATTTACGATAAGCTTGTCGTTTGCGGCGTGGGCATGCTCCCGTTCGCTAAGGAGATCGCCGACAGGCTTAAGGACGGCACGATAAGCGTCGCGTACGAAAAGTTCATTCCCGTGTTCTATGCGCAAGGCGGTTTCGACGTGGACGAACTGTCGCGTACCGAAAAAATGTCGTACGCCATGCTCATTCGTCAGATAAAAGCGGCGAACGTTCTTTCCGCCGACGACACGTTTATCATACATGCCGCAAATGAACCCGTAGACGAGGTGAAAAAGGAAAATATTTTGCCGCTTATAAACTATCTCGAGGAAAAGACGGTAGCCGACGATATGTATTCGCCTGCGGAAGTTACCGATCCCGAAGAACAAAAGAAATTCTTTAAGGAACTCGAGGAGTCAGCCAAAGCGCCCGAAAATAAAAAGCGCGCGCTTAAAAAGAAACTCAAAGGCAAATAATTTTCGGTTTGAGAGGTTGATGAAAGTATGTCCGATATGCCTGTATTCAAGATCAAACGCGGCGGCGACGACAGATCGTGCGTGCTTAAAAAGGTCGTGACCGCCGAACAAAGTTTGGAGCTTCCAAAGTACATAGACGGTATGTATGTTACGGTCATCGGCGGCGGCGCGTTTAAAAAGAGCCCGCGCTTAAAGTCGGTTATAATACCCGATACGGTGACGGCGATCGCGCCCAAAGCGTTTGCAGGCAGTAATATAGAGAGCATAGTTATTCCGCGATCGGTCACCGCAATAGGCGATAAAGCGTTCGATAAATGCGTTTATCTGCGCGAGATAACAGTTGAAAACCCGGCCGCTAAGTTAGGTAAGTCATTGTTTTCGGGTTGTTATAACATTCGGCGTGCAAGCTTGCCCGTTTCGGCGTTTGTAGGCAGGTGGTTTACTACCGTAGAGGATCTGACGGTCACGGGCAACGGCATAATATCCGAAAACATGTTTAAAGATTGCGGCGCGCTCAAAAGCGTTACGGTCGGCGAGGGAATAACCGAATTGCGCGAAAAGGCGTTTTGCGACTGTACCGCGCTCGCCCGAGTGGTTTTGCCGGACAGTCTTAGTATAATCGAAGAAGACGTTTTCGAGGATTGCGGCGCACTCAAAAGTTTTACCGTGCCGAAAGGCGTTACGGAAATATGGTGGGAAGCGTTTTCGGGCTGCGCGATCGAGAGTTTCGACGTAGATAAAGATAATCCGAATTTCCGCAGCGACGGCAATTGCATTATCGAGATCGCCGAGAAAAAACTCATAGCAGGCTGTGCAAACAGCGTCATTCCGGACGACGGCAGCGTTAATTATATCGAAGACGGCGCTTTCAGCGAGTGCAAGGAGCTGAACGCGATCGTTATACCGTCCGCCGTAAAGACTATAGGCGATCACGTGTTTGTGAACTGTGTGAAGCTTGAAAGCATAGTATTGTCGGAAGGTGTGGAAGAGATATGCGATTTTGCTTTTGCCGGCTGTTCGCATTTGGAAGCGATCAATCTTCCGTCTACGGTGAAAGAACTCGGGTTCGGGATTTTCGGCGATTGCGAGTGGTTATCCGACGTATTTTTTAACGGTACGATCGCCGCGTGGCGCGATGTCCGCGTTGACAAGTATTTCGGCGGTAACAGCTCGTTTGTGCTGCATTGCACCGACGGCGATGTGGAAGATTATAAATAAAATATCTGTATTTTAACTATCTAAAAAGTTGAAATATTAAGATTTCGGTCCGTTTGCGGTAATGTAAGCGGACTTTTCGTTTGATTGCCGAAAATATTTTTATTATTTTAAAAAACATGCCTTAAAATAATTGACATATATCGCGTAATACCATATACTATCATTCGTTTAGTTTACTAAAAGTAAACTAAAAGTTTAAATAAAATTAACCTTTATTTTGCGAGGAAGTGACAAAGTGAGTGATGGCAACAGTATAACGCTCGGTTCGAAACTGAGGGATCTGCGGCTTAAAAACGGACTGACGCAAGAGGAACTTGCCGACCGTGCGGAGCTTAGCAAGGGGTTTATAAGTCAGCTCGAGAACGATCTTACTTCGCCGTCGATAGCGACGCTTATAGATATTCTTACGCTGTTGGGGTCGAGCCTATCCAAGTTTTTCGCCGGCTTCGACGAGGAGGCGCAAGCAGTGTTCACGCCCGTCGATTATTTCGAAAAGCGGTACGATGACGAAGCTATAACATGGATAGTGCCGACGGCGCAGAAGAACGCTATGGAACCGATAATCGTCGAACTTATAAAAGGCGCGTCCACCGACGCGGACATTCCGCACGAAGGCGAAGAGTTCGGGTATGTGCTCGAGGGAGCGGTGGAAGTAGTTATCGGCGATCGCGCCACGGTAGCGAACAAGGGCGACAGTTTTTATTTCCAGTCCGATAAGCGACACTTTTTGCGTAACGTCTACGACGGAGCGAGCAAGATTTTATGGGTGTCCTGTCCGCCGACGTTTTAAATACGAAATTGAGGTCATCGACCGCCGGAGCGGATATGACCGACAATATTGCATTACATTTCGGGAGAATATAAATGGCAAATGCGACAAGAGAAAAGTTCGATAATATTATCGAGATCAAAAACGTAAGCAAAGTCTTCGACGGTATTACCGCCGTGGACAATGTCAATCTTGCCGTTAAGCGCGGCGAATTCGTTACACTGCTCGGTCCGTCGGGTTGCGGAAAAACTACGTTGCTCCGCATGATAGCCGGATTCGAGCTGCCTACTTCGGGGTCTATATTTCTGGAAAAGCAGAACGTTACCACCGTGCCGCCGCATTTGCGTCCTATAAATACGGTGTTTCAAAAGTACGCGTTGTTTCCGCATCTAAATGTTTTTAAGAACATTGCGTTCGGTCTCAAGCTCAAGAAGATACCGACAGGCGAGTTCGATAAAAGCGGCAAGCCTGTATTCCGCAAATTTTCCAAAGACGAGATAGCCGAAAAAGTAGAGCGCGTGCTTAAGCTCGTAAATCTCGACGCTTACGGTTACCGCGGCATAACGGGACTTTCGGGCGGACAGCAGCAACGCGTTGCTATTGCGCGCGCTATAGTTTGCGAACCGAAAGTTTTGCTGTTGGACGAACCGCTTGGCGCGCTCGACCTTAAAATGCGCAAGGAGATGCAGATAGAGCTTGCCGTCATGCATAAGAATATCGGCATTACGTTCATTTACGTAACGCACGATCAGGAAGAAGCGCTCACCATGTCGGACAAGGTGGTCGTAATGACCGACGGCGCGGTACAGCAGTACGGCACGCCCAAAAAGATATACGACGAACCGACAAACGCGTTTGTCGCAGACTTTATAGGCGAGAGCAATATTTTGTCGGGCGTTATGAAAAAGGATTTTCTTGTAGAATTCTGCGATACGTCGTTCAAGTGCCTCGACAAAGGGTTCGGCAAGGACGAGCGCGTGGACCTTGTTATCCGTCCCGAGGACATTTTGCTCGACGGCAAAAAAGGCATGCTCAAGGGCGAAGTGGTTTCCGCCGTGTTCAAGGGCATGTATTACGAAATGGAAATACTTGCGTCCGATTATCAGTTTACTGTTCAGAGTACCGTAGAACACAAGACGGGCGAAACGGTGTGGCTTAATATCGAGCCGGACGGTATACACATCATGAAGAAGCTGAAGACAGTCAACGAATACGACGGCGAAGTTACTTCCGAGAATACAGTAAAGTTCTGCGGCGGAGAGTTCGAGTTTATAAACGCCGAGGAGTTCGAGCGCGGCGACGAAGTGCGCGTGTCCGTACCGTTCGACAAGATAGAGCTTACCGACGACGAGAGCGACGGAGTTATAGGTGCAAACGTCACGCAGACGCTTTACAAGGGCAGTTATTATCAAGTTCAAGTCTATACGGACGACGATAACGATTTCCTTATCGATACCGTTGACGAGTGGGATATAGACGACCGCGTAGGAATAAAGATCGATCCCAAAGACATAACGGTTTCGCGCAGGACCGCCGAGCAAAACGATAAAAGCGGCGCGTACGATACGGCGTCGGCAGAGGAGGGCGAGAATGGATAACAATACAGCCGTACAATTGCCCGAAAACGGAGCAACGCTCGTTAAAAATGCAAGCAAGCTTAAAATACGCGGCGTAAAACGTTCGGCATTCGCTTTGCCGTATCTGGCGCTCAGCATTCTGTTCGTTATCGTGCCGTTGTTTATAATGCTGTACTACGCTTTTACGGACGGCGCGACCGGCAGCGCGACGGGCGCGAACTTCGTACACTTTTTCAGCCGTCCCAACATAATGGCTGTCATGGGCAAATCGTTTCTCGTGGCGTTGCTTACGACTGTGTTCTGCTTTATTTTGGCGTATCCGCTTGCCTTGGCGCTTGTTTCGTCTACGCTCAATAATAAAGCGATACTCGTCATGCTGTTCGTACTGCCTATGTGGATAAATTCGCTGTTGCGTATCTATGCGGTAAAGATAGTTTTATACATGTTAGAGATATCCAACGCTTGGGTGGCTGTAACTATCGGCATGGTTTACGACTTTTTCCCGTTTATGCTTTTGCCGTTGTATTCGGTTCTGTCGGGCATGGATAAATCGCTTATAGAAGCGTCGCAGGATCTCGGCGCGTCGCCGCTTACGACGCTTGTAAAGGTGCGTTTGCCGCTGAGCTTACCGGGCATTGTTTCGGGCGTACTTATGGTATTTATGCCCACCGTTTCCACGTTTGCCATATCCGACGTTTTGGGCGACACGTCAACTTATATGTTCGGCAATATTATCAATCAGTGGTTCGCCAACAGCGGCGGTTGGAACATCGGTTCGGCTTATTCGCTTATACTTCTTTTACTTATAGCGGTAACTGTGGTCGTCGCCAACAAGTTCGGCAAGGGTCAAGGTCATGCCGAAGTAGGGGGTGTGCTGTGAGTAAAAACGTCAAGACGGGTGTTATTTGGGCGTTTGTCGGCATCATGCTCGCGCTTATGTACGTGCCCATACTTATACTTATTATATTTT
>CATKFJ010000186.1 GCA_949747725.1 uncultured bacterium | reverse complement strand
CTGAAAACAGCCGTCGTCAATTATTTGCATAATCTGGAACAGCGCGGCGAACGGGTGAATATCGATAACGTGTGCGCGTCTTTTCAAAAGACGGCGGTCGATATGCTTGTGGACGGCGCGATGAACGTAGTTAAAAATTCGGGTATTAAAACGGTCGTCGCTGCCGGAGGCGTGTCGGCTAACTCGTATTTGCGCGATCGGTTAAAAGCCGAGGGCGAGCGGTTCGGATGTACCGTGCATTTTCCGCCCATGTCGCTTTGTACGGATAACGCGGCAATGGTTGCCGTCCGTGCGCGCGACATGATAGCCGAAGGACTGCCGTCGGCTGCGCTCGATCTGAACGCGGTAAGTTATTTAAAACTAAAGGGGATATAGCATATGGTACACAAGAAAAGCGGTCTTAACGATTCTGATAAAATATTCGTTACAATTGCGTTGTGGATATGCGCAGTGTCATTGTTTGCGATACTGCTTACGTTGCCTATGTTGCCCGACAACGTGGCTATTTTCGATTATCCTACAGAGGACGTTGCTAACGAACTAAACAGCAAGTTTATGAATTTATTACTCATATTCATGCTCATCATTCCTGCGATAATCGTTTTGATCGCGTCGGGTTTAAAAAAACGCAATAGGCTTAAAAACAACTTTATGTCGATCATGTTGTTCTGCATAATCCTGTCTGTTGCGTTCAGCAGCCTTATCATTTACGGCATAGTTCGTCAGTTCGAAGTTAATAATCTCGTAAAGACGTTAAACTATCACGGTCTGATCGCTACTATGACGGGCTTTATACTTTCGATGATAGCGTGTATACTTCCGACTGCCGTTCACTCCGATGACGGAGAAGACGCGTCGGGGCTGTCGAATATGTCTATTCGCCAAGTTGCGATCAAGTATTGGAACGTCGGCGCTTACGGATATCTTTTGGCGTCGATCATCTGTGTGCTTACGCCCGACTTGTACTGCTATATCCCGATTGCGGCTACGTTTATTGTGCATATAGTGTTTTTGGCGATAATGAATAGAAAGGTAAAAGAATAATTTATAAATATAGCAAACTTTTATTGCTGTCGCTAAGAAAAACAGACGGTATGATACAGGCGACGGCATGCGCAAAATCGCGCATGCCGTCGTGTTTTTATGTGTAAAGATATATGCCGATAAATTATCTTGTACAAATCGATTGACCTTTTTTTACATAATGTGCTATACTTAATCCATGAGCAGCGCTAAGGTTGAAAATACGCATAAGGCGTACAGCCGACCCGAGGAACTGACAAACTTCATAACCTATGCGGTTGCCGCGGCGTTATCGTTTGTCGGGCTCGTTTTTTTATTGTACGCGTCTATTGTATCGGCAAGTCCGAAGATAGGTTGTTTTGCCGCGTTTGCGTTTATTGCGTTTGCGGTTTTTGCGTTCGGCGCGCTTTGCCATATTTTGCAACGGTATCGCATGTTTTGCGCGTTGTGCAAACGGATAGACCGTAACGCAGTAGCGCTGTTGGTATTCGGCGTGTTTACGTCGGTGTTTCTTGTTATGTTCGTCGGAAACGGCGCTGCGGATGCGGTTTGGGGCTATACGCTTTTTGCGATAGCGGCGGCAAGCGTTATCGCCGCTGTTGCCGTTAATATCGTAAACGTAAAAGAATACAAAATAGCGAGCTTGATTTTGTATGTTATTCTCGGTTGGGCGTGCGTACTGCGTTTGGATGTAGTGTATAATATAGCCGGCGGTGCGTTTTTCGGCTTGCTCATCGGCGGAGGCGCGGCGTATTTTGTGGGCGTTGCCGTTTTGGTGTTGCGCATGTCCGCTTCGCACATATTATCGCATTTGTTTATTGTCAGCGGTGCGGTATTGCATTTTGTCGCGTTATATACTTACGTATTGTGAGGAGTTATGTATAAGAAAGTAAACGGATACGACCCGGTGGGGTTGGAAAAAAACGTACTCGAGTTTTGGAAAGAAAACGATGTTTTTAATAAAAGCATAACCGCGCGCGAGGGCGGTGAGGAGTTCTCGTTCTATGACGGTCCGCCTACGGCAAACGGAAAACCGCATGTCGGACACGTTTTGACGCGCACGATGAAAGATATAATACCGCGCTTCCATACGATGAAGGGTAAGCACGTTTTGCGTAAGGCGGGTTGGGATACTCACGGTCTGCCCGTCGAACTCGAAGTGGAAAAGTCGCTCAATATCGACGGCAAGCAGGATATAGAGAAGTACGGAGTAGAACCGTTTATCGGCAAGTGCAAGCAGAGCGTTTGGAAATACAAGTCGGAATGGGAACGCATGTCCGATCGCGTAGGGTATTGGGCGGATATGGAAAATCCGTACGTTACTTACGACGATAATTATATCGAATCGGTGTGGTGGTCGCTTAAAAATATTTTCGACCGCGGACTGATATATAAAGGACATAAAATAGTTCCGTACTGTCCGCGTTGCGGCACGGCGCTGTCGTCGCACGAAGTGGCTCAGGGATATAAGGATGTTACGGAGCGCACTGCGGTAGTCGGATTCGAATCCGATTTCGAGGGCGGATGCCGATTCCTTGCATGGACTACCACGCCTTGGACGTTGCCGAGCAACGTCGCGCTGTGCGTAAACGATAAATTCGATTATGTGCTTATCGAGGCGAAAGGCGTTAAATATGTGCTTGCGAAAGAACTTGTTTCCAAGCATTTCGAAGAATACAAAACGATCAAAACTTTTAAGGGCGGCGAGCTTGTCGGCGCGCATTACGTTCCGCTGTATAAAACGTACGACGGTAAGGACGACTGTTATAAAGTGGTGTCGGACGGATATGTAACGCTTACCGACGGCACGGGCATAGTTCATATCGCGCCGGCGTTCGGCGAAGACGACGCGCGCGTCGGGCGCAACTACGGTCTGCCGTTTGTTCAGGCTATAGACGAGCGCGGTTGCGTTACGGCTCCGCAGAATTTTGCCGGCACTTTCTGCAAGGACGCCGATAAAGATATAATAGCCGATCTTAAATCGCGCGGTCTGTTGCTCGGCGCGCCCAAATACACGCACAGCTACCCGTTCTGTTGGCGGTGCAATACGCCGCTTATATATTACGCGCGGTCGAGTTGGTTTATAAAGACGACCGCAGTTAAGAAACAACTGCTGAAAAACAACGCGTCGGTCAATTGGTATCCGCCTTCGATCGGAACGGGACGGATGGGTAATTTCCTCGAAAACGTTATCGATTGGGGACTTTCCCGTGACAGATATTGGGGTACGCCGTTGCCGCTTTGGATATGCGACGAATGCGGAAAAATCGAGGCTATAGGCAGCAAGCAAGAGCTGAAAGACAAGTGCGGCATTGAGGGCGATATAGAGCTTCATAAACCTTATGTAGACGGGGCGACTTATAAGTGTTCGTGCGGCGGAACTATGCGCCGCACGCCCGAAGTTATAGATTGCTGGTACGATTCGGGTTCTATGCCGTTTGCGCAGTACCACTATCCGTTCGAGAATAAAGACGTGTTTGAAAAGACTTTCCCGGCAGACTTTATTTCGGAGGCGGTCGATCAGACGCGCGGTTGGTTCTATACGTTGCTCGTTATATCGACGTTGCTCTTCGATAAAGCGCCGTTTAAGAACTGTTTGGTACTCGGACACGTTACGGACGAACAGGGCAGAAAACAGTCAAAACATTTGGGCAACGTGGTAGACCCGTGGTCGGTACTCGATAAAGCCGGCGCGGACGCGGTGCGTTGGTATTACTATACAAATTCCGCGCCCTATCTGCCGTCGCGCTTCTATATGCGCGCGGTCACTGAATCGCAGAACAAATTTTTGGGTACGTTGTACAATACTTATGCGTTTTACGTTATGTATGCGGAAATCGACAGTTTCGATCCGACTAAAGTCGATAAGAAAAAACTCAAACTGTCGCTTATGGATAAATGGGCGTTGAGCGAGCTTAACGGGCTTGTTAAAAAGGTGGACAAAGACCTTGCCGCATACAAGCTTTACGAATCCGCGCGCGCGATAGGCGATTTTACGGACAAGCTGTCCAATTGGTATGTACGGCGTTGTCGCGAGCGGTTCTGGTCGGGCGGTATGACCGACGATAAAATAGCGGCGTTTTACACGCTGTACACAGTGCTCGAAACGCTTGCCAAACTGATAGCGCCTTACACTCCGTTTATGGCGGAGGAGATATATCGAAACATCGTGTGCTCGATAGACGATAAAGCTCCGATATCGGTGCATATGTCCGATTTCCCCAAAGCAGATAAAAAACTTATAGACGCGCAACTTACGTCCGATATGGAACGGGTCATCAAGGCGGCGGAGCTCGGGCGCGCCGCGCGCAATAAGAGCGGCATCAAAAACCGTCAAACCCTGTCGAAAGTTATCGTCGCCGGAGAATTTCCTCGAGAATACGCTTATATTCTTGCGGACGAGTTGAATGTAAAAGACGTAGAGCTCGGCGGCGCGGGACAGTTTACGGGCTACGACGTAAAACCGCAGTTAAAGACTGTAGGCCCTAAGTACGGAAAAGCTGTCGGCGCTATCCGCAGTCATCTTGCCGAAAACGGCGACGTCGCCGCGCGCACGGCGCTCGCCGGCGAAGTTTATTCTTTCGACGTCGACGGACAGAAGATAGAGCTTACCAAGGACGATATGCTTATTGCTACGCGCGGCGCGGACGGATACAGCGTAGAGTCCGATACGGATATGACGGTTGCGCTCGACGTAACGCTCACGGACGAATTGCTGATAGAGGGCGGCGCACGCGAGATAATTTCCAAAGTTCAAACGTTGCGCAAGAACAACGGTTTCGACGTGACCGACAGGATAAGACTGTATTGGTCGGGCGATAAGTTTGTAGCCGACGTATTTAAAACGCACGGCGAACGCATTGCAAAGGTCACGCTTGCAAGCGAAGTTCTGTCGCTTGCGGATGAGGACGGTGCCGAACAAGCCGATATAAACGGACACGACGCAAAACTCAAGGTAGAAAAATGTTAGCTCCCGATTGGAAAGACTATAAAATTTTAGGTACGGGCGACGGACTTAAACTCGAACTTTGGAAAGATATAATGTTGTTAAGACCCGATCCGCAAGCGATCTGGAAAGCTACTGTAAACTATTCCGAGTTCGACTGCCATGCCAAGTACGAGCGCGATCGCTCGGGCGGCGGACGTTGGATAGTGCGTAAACCCATGCCCGACGAGTGGCGAGTGGAGTGGCGAGAATACAAGTTCGGCATAAAACCGACGGGGTTCAAGCATACCGGACTGT
>CATKFJ010000185.1 GCA_949747725.1 uncultured bacterium | reverse complement strand
GACAACGGCGATAAAGAAGATATCGTTGCCGACGAGTATAACGTTTCTTCGCCCGACATGAGCAGGAGCGGCACGGTTACGGTGACCGTTACATACAAAGCGGATATTTCCAAAACCGCGACGTTCGATATTACCGTAAACGCGCCGCAGCAGGAATTACCCAAGCACAAGATAGATTTCGATATCAACGGCGGCGATAAGAGCGTCTTCCCTATAGTTAACATAGAAGACGGAACGACCGTGAATAACGTTCCCGTTACGAGTAAGTTCGGTTATACTTTCGACGGTTGGTATTATAACGACGTCTTATTCGATCTTGCCAATACGCCGATCACTCAAGACTATTTGCTTGTAGCGCATTTTACGCCCGTAAGCTATGCGCTTGCATACGGCACGGGCGAGCACGGCAGCGTTCAAACGAGCGACATACGGTTTACCGTGGAAAATTACGGCGATATAACGTTGCCCGAAGTGACTGTTACTACCGAGGGATATTACTTTATCGGTTGGTTCGACGCGGCTACTGGCGGAAACGAAGTGACTGAGATAACCGAAGCTATGGTAAGAACGATAGGCGCGGACAATACGCTTACCGTTTACGCGCGCTATTCTAACGAGTATACTGTGCAGTTCGATACCGACGGCGGCGAACCGCGCCCCGACGCGCAAAAAGTAGAATACTTGTCGTCCGCGTCAAAGCCGACTATAGACCCGACGAAGAGCGGGCTGAATTTCGTCGGTTGGACGCTCGACGGCGAACCGTACGATTTTGCGTCGCCCGTAAAAGGCGACATCACGCTTGTGGCGCAATGGACTGATAAGAGCAAGTATACTGTTAAATTTCTTAACGGCAGCAGCGTGTTGAGAGAAATAAGCGTAGAAGAAGGCAGTAAGATAGCGAGCTATGTTCCCGAGCTCAAAGGCTATGATTTCGGCGGTTGGTATAAAGACAGCGCATTGCTGACCGTATTCGATTTCGACGAACTTGTTTCGAGCAATACCAACATTTTTGCCAAGCTTACCGAAACGGAATACACGATAACGTATATCCTGAACGACGGGATAAACGACGCCGCTAACCCCGATAAGTATACTGTATCCGACGGGACGGTAACGCTTAAAGACGCGACTAAGTACGGTTTTGCTTTTGTCGGCTGGTTTACCGCAGGCGAGGGCGGCGACAAAAAATCATCGTTGTCGATAGACGATTTCGACGGAACGGAGATCAAGCTGTACGCGATATTCGAAGCGATCGAATATACCGTAACGTTTGACGCGAACGGCGGCGTGCTTGCGGCGGATACCGAGGGGGAAGTTCTTATCGGACACGGCAATACGGTTGCAAGACCTGCCGATCCCGTACGCGAAAATTACGAGTTTGTCGGTTGGACGGTGAACGACGTTGCGTACGATTTCGACAGCGTTATAACAAGCGATATCACGATAAAAGCTCAGTGGACCGTAAAAATCTATGTTGCCGGTATTTACTCGGGCGATACGCTCATAAGCGAGCTGCTTGCAAACGAAGCGGACGATAAAGAGCTTATCGCGAACAACGTTACGCTCAAAGTCGGCGTGGCGGTAAGATTCAGAACGGCGAGCGATTGGTCGAGAATATCCGTTAAGTCGGGCGCCGGCAGTGCGAAAGATATGTTTACCGTAAACGGCGATACCATTACGCTCGAGAACGATGCCGACGGCGATACGTTTAATTTCTATTTGGATACGTCGGTCACGAGCGGCGACAATCTTTGGATAGCGTGTGTGGGTAAAAGAATAGAATCGCAATTGACGGACGGTGACGGAATATATAGCGACAGCGATTTGCTTGCGCCATTCGTAAATAACGACAACGGCTTTAACGAGGTTATGACTATCATCGATATCGAACTTGCCGAAAAAACCGTTCTTACCGTAAGATACGGTGGAGCTATAGACGCAGACGCAACTTTGAATCCGGCATGTACGCTCGGAAGTGCCGCAGACGGCAAGTTTACGTTGCCTGCCGGAACATACAGTTTCTACTATAATTATTATACAAAAGTTATGTGGATAAGCGGAACTCCCGATGTGTCGCAAGATCCTAATGCCGGATTTGCGTATGGCGCCGTAACAGATACTTCGAAAGTATATCTGACAGGACAGTTCGCAGCTAAGGATATGGAATCTTTTGATTGGGATAACGGGTATGTATTTGCTACAACCGATAATAACTGCTACAAGCTTGACAGAATCTATTTGCAAGAGGGCGATATTATAAAAGTCAGATCGGGAAGTATAGGTTACGGATACAATTATATTAAAGCAAAATACGGCGAACCGGTTCAAACGGGCGGAGTTAAAGACGGCGGCGGAAATGACAGAAATATTATAATAGTTAATACAGGGTATTACAGTATAGAGTTCTGGAAAGAATACAGCGGCGACAAGCTAATTTCCATTCTGTATTCGGTCGATTAAATGTTTGTCGTATAAGCGAAAAAGATTTTTATTAAAAAGAAAACAGCCTTTTCATAGCGGAAAGGCTGTTTGAATTTTCTTGACTTTTCTCAAAGATTAAATTTATTATTCGAAGTCTTTTGTGAAGTTACCGTCTTTGAATACGACAAGCGTTTTTCCGTCGTGAGTTTCTGCGGTTATTTCGAGGTCTTTTGTGCCGACCATGAAATCCACATGCACGCCCGAATCGTTTATGCCGCGTTTTTTCAGTTCGTCCTTGCTCATATCGCCGCCGCCGCGTATGCAAGTCGGGTATGCCTGACCTATGGCGAAGTGGCAGCTTGCGTTCTCGTCGAACAGCGTTTCGTAGAATAAAGTGCGGAGCTTGCTTATAGGCGAATCGTACGGAACAAGCGCGATCTCTCCGAGACTGCGACTGCCTTCGTCGGTTTCGATAATGCCTTTTAAAACGTCCTCGTTGGAACTTGCCGAATATTCGACGATACGTCCGTGCTCGAGCTTTAACACAATGTCGTTTACTATTTTTCCGTTATAGCACAACGGCATGGACGCCTTTATAACGCCGTCGATGTTATTGCAATCGGGTGCTGAAAATACTTCTTCGGTTGGGATATTGGGGTTGAACAAAACGCCGTTGCAGTCCTCTCCGCCGCCTGCGAAAATATAGTTTTCGGGCAGACCTACATACAGATCGGTGCCGAGCTTGTTTTTGTAGTGCATGCGTTTAATGTTGGCGGCGTTTAATTTTTCGCTGCGAGTGAAAAGCTCCGCGTTGTGTTTTTTCCATGCCGCCTCGGGATCGTCGTTATCTACGCGCGACGTTTTGGCGATGTATTTACCGAGTTTTTTGTACGCTTCTTTTTCGCTCAGGTCGGGGAACATTATCTTCGCCCATTCGGGATGAGGATAGGCGATTATCGACCACTTTATCTTATGCGCCATGGCTTTATCGTAATAGGGCATAAGTCCGTTTTTGTCGGCGCGCTTGGACGCCGTAATCTTGGCTGCGTCCGCATCCTTTAATCCGTTGGGATCGCTGCACAGAATATTTATGACGCAGCCGTCTACGTCCGCGAAGTAATTGCGCTCGTCGTATACGAATTTCGGTTTATCGGTAAGCGTTTCCGCGGTCTGGTATTCGTAATCGAGCGCGTCGAGCTTATCGTCGCGGTATTTGACGATAACGCGTTTCGCGCCGCGCTTGTAGCAAGCTTCTACGATTTCGCGCGTTATGTCCAAAGCGTTTACGGAGCTAAGCACGTACACTTCTTCGTTCGGCTGTACGTTTATGCCGACGTTTACGACGGCTTTGGCGAGGTTCTTTACTGTCTTCTTGTTCATGGAGTTCTCCTTATGATTATATATATGACCTTGCTTAAAAGG
>CATKFJ010000184.1 GCA_949747725.1 uncultured bacterium | reverse complement strand
CTATCGGTCACGACCATAGCCGCAAGCTCGCCGCCCGACAAAACGTAATCGCCTATCGATATTTCCTTATCGATACATAAGTCGATGACGCGCTGATCGACCCCTTCGTAATGTCCGCAAAGCAACAAAAGATTTTTATTCGCGGCAAGACTGCGCCCAAGACTATCCGAAAGCCGCTCGCCTTTGGGCGACATATACACGCGCAAATATTCATGGTCTGGATCGATCGCGTTTATACAATCGTATATCGGTTGCGCCGTCATGACCATTCCGGCGCCGCCGCCGTATGGCGTATCGTCGCACTTACCGTGTTTTTCCGCGGAATACGCGCGAATATCCACGGCTTCGAAATCGATTATACCGTTCTTGATCGCACGCCCGATAATGCTTTCTTTCATGCAATCAAACATATTCGGGAACAGTGTCAGAACTCTAATCTTCATCGTACACCGCCACTTCCTTGAGCCGATCGGAATCCACTTCCAAACAGTGCGTTTGCCCGTTATATACGGCATTAAGAGCCTTTACGAACGCAAAAGTCATTCCCTTACCGTCAATACGATCCACCGAGAACACGTCGGCAGCGCCGAAAGACTGAATGGACGTTATTTTACCGATAACGATTCTTCCGTCTGATGAAACCGCAACAAGTTCGGCGCCTACGAGATCTGCAATAAAGAATTCCCCGTCGTCGAGCGCGACAGCCGCGGCGCGATCTATGTATATAAATTGACCGCGCAATTTTTCCGCAGCGTTACGGTCGTTACACCCGTTAAACTTAATAAACACATCCGTGCCGCTTACTCGCACCGAATCGATACGCATAGCGACTTTTCCGACCGTTACGGTTTTCAGCACGCAAAAGCGCGACGAATCGTCTGTCAGCGGTTTTACCTTGACTTCGCCGCGCACGCCTTGCGGTTTAGTGATCTGTCCTACGGTTATCAATTTTACTCGTCTATCTCGACGGTGCAATTTCTGCCGAGCTTTGCGGAGGCCGCTTTAACAACCGAGCGAACCGACTTGATAATCCTGCCTTGCTTGCCGATGACCTTGCCCATATCCTCTTT
>CATKFJ010000183.1 GCA_949747725.1 uncultured bacterium | reverse complement strand
ATACCACCCTGAAAAATTGTAGTTACCTGATGGCGACGCTGTTATAGTTACCCGTTTTCCTCTGGTTACCTTTACCCCCCCGGCAGCCGTCCCGCCTGTCCCTGCCAGAACAGTAACCGTAACATAGGAAACCATGCTATGTTTCATAAATCCTATTCCCATAGTTGATATCCTTTCTAAAAATTCTCTTGATTTCTTAAAAGTTAAATCTCCCAACAAAGTTCCTGTCACAGTAGGTCGTATCCACTGGCTGAGAATCCAGGCTAAGTGTCCTTCCATCAAAGCTGTAGGCTATGTTGTGATTGCCAGCGGATCCTCCGGAAGTCCTTATAAATGGCAGATTAATATTTCCCGAACCCGGCCCAACCGTATACGTGCCGCCCCACCAGAAATCATTCGAGATCCGATGGCTGTATACATAAATTTCTGTCAGTGTCACCGTTTTTGCTGGCGCTATGGCACTGACTGTATAGATATTGCTGTTGGAATACGAGTAGTTGCTAAAGCCCTGTGTAGTGCCTGGATCTCCAGTTACAGGCGTTCTAAACCTCGCTTCCAATGTGATATCCCCCGACACAGTAAACGTGTACGTCAAACTGCCGGACAGCAGCACTCCTCCAGCATACCATCCTGCGAATATGTACCCACTGTTGGCCACCGCTGTCACCGTAGCGGTTTTCTTCTTTATAAATTTACCCCCCCGAATGCCGAACCGCCCGTCTGGGCGGTAACAGTCACCGTGGCGTAAGGTATCATAGAACGTTTCATGAACCCAATTCCCATGATTAGCTTCCTTTCATCATTCTTTCTTTATATCCCTCAAAGTTCTCTCTGGCATCCTACTCATACACCAATGTAACATCAACGTCATGACGATAATCCCCGCTACCAGATACCGCCACGGTCGCGTAGGTGGAGTAAAACGTTACGGTTACGGTTCTTGAAAGAGTTCCGGAGCCATTTATCGGAGGTAAGCTAAAATTTATGCTTCCACTTGAAGTAAACGTCTGGGTCTGATATCCATGATACGGCGATCCCGTAGACACTCCTAATCTTACCTGAACCGCTTTAGGGGTAATGCCATGGTAATATCCACACGACTGCGCGGGGTGAGGTCTATAGGTGTTAAAACTATAGGATACATTCCGCATGATCAGATTAAATCTGGCCCTTAACGTCATTTCTTTTGTTGCCGCGAACTTAAACGGATTCGCGGTGGATATCTGATTTCCCTTCTCATCGTACCACCCCACAAATCGGTAGTCCGCTGCCGGACTGGCGGTTAACGCGACCGTATTCTTCCTTCTGTACACGCCTGATCCGGCGGCGCTCCCTCCCGCTTCCGCAACAGCGGTAATGAGATATTCACGAATCAGACGCGCGCTCGCAAAAAATCCAACTCCCATGATCAGCCTCCCTAAACGTCATCCTGGTTTCCAGGAGTGTCCGTGATCTCCGGGGTATCCGTATTCCCCGGATCCGTT
>CATKFJ010000182.1 GCA_949747725.1 uncultured bacterium | reverse complement strand
TGTGTGCGATGGCTGCGGATAAAGTCAAAAAGTACAAAGCCGACGCCGTTGTTTCGCCTGCTGCAGGAGCTATAATATTCGGTTACGAGCTTGCCAAGCAGTTAGGGCTTTCCAATATGCTCGCCGAGCGCGAAAAGGACGGAAACTTTGCGTTGCGTCGCGGATTCGAGCTTAAACCCGGCAGCAGAGTGATCATCGCCGAAAACGTAGTTACTACGGGCGGATCCGTTAAAGAGGTAATCGAGCTTGTAAAGAGTTTGGGCAGCGAAGTAGTAGCTGTCGCGGAAGTGGTAGACAGAAGTAACGGAAAAGTCGGCATCGGCGGTCCCAACGAGAGCTTGTTACAAATAGACGTAAAAACATATTCGCCGGAAGAATGCCCTATGTGCAAGGCAGGTACGGCGGCTGTAAAGCCCGGTTCCAAGGGACTTAAATAATACAAGAAAAAGGAAACTTTTATCATGGCAAAGAAAACAACGCGTACGACGCGCACAACGCGCACGTCGTCGGACAACGGAATAACGCTCAATAAGTTTGCGTTCTGGGTTGTTATAATCATAGGTATCGCAATGGCTGTTCAGGGAGTTCTTAACTTCTTTGATTGGGCATGGGTGAATGCCGTTTGCAGTTGGGTGAGGAGCTTGTGTTTTGCGCTCGGCATGTTCGTTCCCGTCATTCTTTCGTACAGAGTGGCGCGCAACAAGGGAACCGCATGGTTTGTGCTGTGGATAATTTTCGTCGCGTTTGTCGTGTTTGGATTGCTCTCCACAATAATCGGATTGCTTAGATAAATAATATCGGCTTTAATGTCGGATACTAAAAAATAAAGGAAAAATCATGGCTGTTAAGAAAAAACACAACGCTTTTGTAAGATATTTCACTCCGTTCGGAGTAAGACAGGTCTGCGATCTTTTAATGCTTGCAGGGTTTATTCTGCTCATAGTCGGTCTGTGTACTGTGGACGGCGTGTTACTCGCCGGATTCATCACTTATGCGCTCGGCGCCGGAATGTCCGTTGCGCGTTGCTGTATGGTCCTGTTTTCGAAAAAAATCAATCATCGCGATCCTGCGTATAAGTCCGCTATAATAAACGCATGTATAATGGGCGTGCTGTTCGCGCTCGCCGTGTTCGGTCTTATCTGGACGATAGTAGCTTAAATTTACAACCGCGTAACGATCTTGCGCGGTTTTTAATTTGCGGATATTACGGAGTTCGAATATGGTAAAGAAATATAAAAAGACCGACGGCTTTTCTTATGCGCTCGGCGCAACGCTGACGATGGAACTTCTTAACACGCGTCCCGAATGTGTGCGATGCGTGTATATTTCGCCTAAGAGCAATATTACCGCAGTAACGGATAGGGCGGCGGAATTGCGTTTGCCCGTTATAGAGAGTGAAAAAGCGTTCAATATTTTAAGCCCCAAAGAGAACTGTTTTGTTATTGCGGAGTTCGATAAGTTTGACAGTCATGTGAGAGCAGAGCGCAATCATATAGTGCTTGTAAACCCGTCGGACAGCGGCAACCTCGGCACTATAGCGCGCACCGTTGCGGCGTTCGACTGCGCCGATCTCGTTGTTATCCGTCAAGCGGCGGATATTTTCGATCCCAAAACGGTACGGGCGAGCATGGGCGCCATATTCGGCATAAACTTCGAGTATTTCGATACGTTTGACGCGTACATACGAAAATTCGGTTCGCACCGCATAGTTCCGTTCATGCTGGGCGGCAGTCCGTTTAAGGAAATAGCGTTTGATAAAAACAAAAAATATTCGCTTGTTTTCGGCAACGAAGCAAAAGGATTGCCGCAAGATTTTTCGAGTTACGGCGCGGTAAAAATAGAGCAATCGCCAAAAGTCGACAGTTTAAATCTTTCTATCGCTACATCTGTTGCGTTGTATAAACTTTACACGTCGTGATTTGCCCTATGTCATTGCTGTTTGGGCATGACGTAAACTGTTTTATATTCTTTGTAATCGACTTTGCCGCCGCCGTGCGGATAGACGTATTTTATAAGCGTATAGTCTACGGCAACGTTTTCCGACGTGCGCGATTGCGAATAGTATGCCGCTATCTCGGCAGCGCGAGTTATTTGTTCGTCGGTGGGGGAATGCGTTTTTAAAACGGCGTGAGATCCGTGCGCGTCTTTTACATGCAGCCATATGTCGGTGCGTGCGGCGGACCGCGTTATCCTGTCGTTTTGTGCGTGGTTTTTTCCGACAAGCAGTTGTGCGCCGTAGATGTCGAAAGAATACGGCTCCGACGGGACAGGCTTATCTTTTTTGCGCTTATTTTCGGGTCGTATAAGCCCGAGCGCAACAAGTTCGGCACGCACTTCGTCGAGTTCCGGCTTGGTCGTACAAGTGTCGAGTTCGGATGAAATACCCGAAAGCACGTCGAGCGCGGCAGTAGCTTTTTCTATGGCGTCGTT
>CATKFJ010000181.1 GCA_949747725.1 uncultured bacterium | reverse complement strand
ACTCGGAACGCTCGGCGGAAACGCAAAATAAACGCACGGCGCGATCCCCGACATTCCCGTGTAAGCGTGTTCGCACGTCTTTAACCCGCCGCCCCAGCCGTGCAAGAAAAGCACCGTTTCCGTATCGCCGAGCGGCTCGGATATTTCATATTCGCACTCGATACCGTTAACGGTTATTTTCATGCCGCATTGCTCCCAAGTCAGAGATTTTTCCGCATTATAAGCGCATCTTGTCCTTGGTAGTAATTTTTACGTTTGCCTACAACATTAAACCCGATTTTACAGTATAAGCCTTGCGCCGCGCTGTTGCCGTCGCGCACGAGTAAAAACATCTGCCGCACGCCGATACGATTTAAACAGTCCTCGAGTGCGGCGAACAACATTTTGCCTATGCCTCGGCGACGGAAATTTTCCGAAACGGCAATATTCGAAACCTCGCACTCGTCGCAAGTAACCACTCCCGACAGATATCCGACAAACTCGCCGTTCTCTTCAGCCACAAAAAACCTTACCGACGGGTTATCTATTTCTTCTGATATCTGTTTTTCTGTCCACGGGCAGTCGATATATTGCTTTTCCGCTTGCGCTATTTTCCGAGCGTCGCTTTTAACGGCACGTCTGACGTTTATCACAGATCGCCAACGCCGCGCTCGGGTTGAGCTTTTCTTATGTACAAAGGCAGCAAGTCTTTTTGATCGCAAACGTCGTTCATATGCCGTTCCGCAGCCATGCGCAATTCTCTTTCCCCTACGCCCGACACTGCGCCGACTATAATATCTTTAAGTTTAATATCGGTGGAAACCGCATGATCGGGGTGCGCTTTTATAAACGCTAACGCATCGTCGAGAGTGACGCATTTGCACTCGTCAAGCCGATCTTCGCCGTCGTAGCGCGCAATATAGCACACCTTATTGCCTGCGTCTGCAACCGAGATTACTTTACCGCCGTTATTGTTATATGAGTTCAAACGTAAATTGTTTACACCGAAACACGGTTTATCTAGCGTATAGCACAGTGTTTTTACGGTAGTAAGACCTATCCTTAAGCCCGTAAACGATCCCGGACCGATACTCGCGCCGAGGATATCCACATCGCTTATTTTTGCCTGCGCACGCGATAACAGCCCGTCGATCATAGGCAATAGTGCTTCCGAGCCGGAATTTTTTATATCCTCGTCATAATAATAATTATCGTCGATCTTTAGCAGCGCACGCGTGCCTTCTGCCGTGTCTATCATTAAATAATTCATTGTTCTACAACTACCTCGCGTGTATCGTCGTCCACTTTGGTTATTTTGATATGTATTGTTTTAAGCCCGTAAAACAACGGTTGTATATTCTCCCACCACTCGACCGCGCACACGCATTCGGGATTGCCTATAAAGTCCGCAAGTCCGGCGCCGCATGCTTCGTCCGCGTCGGCAAGCCTGTACGCGTCGAAATGGCAGAACTTGATGCGACCGAAATATTCGTTCATGATAGTAAACGTAGGACTTACAACCGGCGCAGTAACGCCCAGACCTTTTGCGATCCCCTTGCTTATAACGGTCTTGCCCGCCCCGAGTTCGCCGGACAAAAGAATAACATTTCCGCCGCATACGGTGTCCGCTATTTCGCTGCCGAGCTTCTGCATCTGTTCGGGCGAAGTAACGGTAAATTTCTGTGTTTTTATGTTGCTTTTAAATTTATCCATAACGCGCCTCATATCTTTAACGCTTTAAATAATGCCGGGGCCGCTATCGCTACCCATGCGGCTAAAAGGAAGTATCTTAAAAAGCAATACAGCATAGGGATACTTTCGGGCAGAAACAGTTTAAATCCTTGCTGGATACCGACCGCAACCCCCAATCCCACGACAAGTCGAATGATTACTTTCCACCATATACGGTTTTGCTTTACGTCGTAACGGACGAAATATTTTTCTATTACATAACCAATATCAAATGCAAGAAACGCACCGATCCCCTTAAGCAGATCCATGCCGCTCGGCGTGTTCAATTGTCCGAGCAATCCCAACACGCTTATAAGCGCCATGGCAATAACGAATCCTATTATGCCGAAAAGCTCTTCTTTATCTCCGAAAAGCGACAACAATGCATTAAAGATTACGGCACATACTATGCCGACAGCAAGTCCGCACAGCACGTCAGTTAAATAATGCTGACCCAAATACATGCGCGACAGCATTACGGCTAATGTCGCGGCAACGCCAACAATCGGCACGGATCTATGCTTTTTTCCGTATTTTATCGTTAGCAACGTAGATACGGACGCTATACTTTCCGTATGTCCCGACGGGAACGAATAAGTAGTTTCGGGATCGCCTATGCTTCTCACCTCGTTACCGTACTCATTAAACGGGCGCGCGCGTTTGACTCCGAGTTTGATGAAATTAGTTATTGCTACGCCGAGAATATAAACATTGAAAAACCTGTATGCATATCGTTTGTCGATCACCCAATACAGTACCACGGCAACAGCCAGGAACAAAAGTTCCGTACCGAGCTGCGATATGCCTAAAAATACAGCGTCTGTAAAGCCGTTAGACAAGCGTTGCAACGCTTTTATTATGTCCGCTTCGAATTGCAAACTAATCTCCAAACCGTTCTACGTTCTTACCGTCCGACCACAACCGTTCGATATTATAAAATTCACGCATTTTATCGGTAAAAATATGGATTATCACGCTACCGTAATCGAGCGCGACCCACTCCCTGTCCATGTCGCGTTTGTTGGGATTCAAGCCGAACTGCTTATTCAGTCTATCCTCTACATAGTTCATCAACGCTTTTACAGCCGTTGTCGACGACACCGACGCTATTACGAAATAATCGGCGATAACCGTTTTTCCGGTCAAGTCGATAAGACTTATATCACGGCCCTTGTGAAGGTCGAGTTCTTGCGCGGCTACTTCGGCTATTGTTTTAACGCCGTATTTGGAATCATGTTCCACAGCGGTCTTTTTGATCGGTTTATCGTTATTTTTGGTTTTAGCCGTCGTTTGAGGCGCAACGTCAAGCTCCGCAAGTTCGCGGCGCGGCATTTTAGGCGCGACCACACCGTCGCTGAGCGCTTTATACTTCGCGATGGCACGCAACGTCATTTCGCTGTCTTTTGCTTCGGCGCGCGTGTTTTTATATTCGTTCACTTCGTTCATGATACGGTACAAAGCATAATCCTTATTATACTCGCACAGATATCTGAAATAATATACTTCCGCATAATTGCGCCCGAATTCTATCTTATCCGCAAGATACACAACCTCGTCCAAAAGCATCATATCGTCGTCGCCCGTAGAATGTACGTATATCGCACGCGCTATCTCGTCTGATACGCCGAAATCGTGCTTGGCTATATACGCGCCTATCGGAGAATGCACCGTGGGCAACGGGAACGCCGACAGGTCTATTTTATCGGCGTAATCCTTGGGATTTGTTTCTTTGGCGATATCGTGCAATATGCACGCCGTAACGGCGGCGTTTACGTCGGCGCCGTACAGTTTAGCAAGAAACGCGCCCGCGACGGCAACGCCGTAGCAATGCTCTACACGCTTGTCCTTAAGACCGTACGCATACAGCCCCCTTACGTATTTGGAATACGGGTCGAACAAACCGTTCTTTTCGGCAAAAGCGCACACTTTGTCGGGGACGTATTTATTAGGCTTTCCGAACGCCGTATCGATCTTGATCTGTGTCGACGAAATATCGAGTCCGTTAAACTTGGCGATCTTGATATTTATCTTGCGCTTTTTAAGCTCTTTTAGCTTTTCGGGGTTTACTGCAAAGTTGGGGCGCGGCACAACGTAAAACGTGACAAGCGTTTTCAGTTTGTCTATATCGTGCCATTCGGTAAGCCTTGTAAGCTCTTCGCTGCCTATGACCCAATACAGCTCTCCGTCCGTTCGCTTGGCTAAATATGCGGCGGTGTCCACGCTGTAACTTACGCCCTTTTTACTTATTTCGTAACGGCTGACTTCCGTTTTTTCCGACGCGAAAACAGCTTTGCAGAGCTTTAAGCGCGCTGCGGCGTCGCTGCCGTCGGTTTTGAACGGCGAAACATACGACGGCATAACGATCACCTTGTCGAATATGCCTTCGAGGTTTTTTACGATATCTATATGACCGTAGTGCGGCGGATCGAAACTGCCGCCGAATATTGCTGTTTTCATGATTTTATTCTTCATAAGTGAACTCCGTATCCATTATACGCACCGTATCGCCCGACTTGATGCCTGCTTTTTTCATTGCTTTAGTTACGCCGCCCATATCCAGTCTGCGCTGAAAATACATAAAACTGTCGCGATCGTCCAGAACCACTGTGCGCGCAAGCTTCTCTATCATTGCGCCCGAAAGGACAAACGCGCCGTCGTCCGCACGTTCTACGGCAAACGAGTTGGGATCAGCCTCCTCGTACCTAAACGGCTCGAACTCTATCGGAGTAGGCGGCGGCAATGCAGCCAAACGCCGCGAAACCGCTTTTATCAGCACATCCAATCCGCTGTGAGTTACGCCGCTTATAGCGTAAATTTCGCCGTCTACGCGCGACCTAAACTTATCTATCGCTTTTTTGTCGGCGCAGTCTATCTTATTCAGGGCTATTATCTGAGGCATGCTTTTAAGCTCGGGGTTGTATTTAAACACTTCGGCATTGACCGTATTGTACGCATT
>CATKFJ010000180.1 GCA_949747725.1 uncultured bacterium | reverse complement strand
TTTACGAAAACTATCCGTTCTGGTTCACTTTCTTTACCGAACTCGGCTATTCCGTAAAACTGTCGCCGCGTTCGTCGCGCGACGTGTATTCGCGGGGTATCGAAACAATGCCGTCCGAGTCCGTTTGTTATCCGGCAAAGATAGCTCACGGGCATATCCAATCGCTAATCGATGACGGCGTAAAATTCATATTCTACCCTTGTCTGCCGTATGAACGCAAAGAGGACGAAAACGCAGACAATCATTACAACTGTCCCGTCGTAGGGTCATACCCCGAAGTTATCCGATTGAACATGCGCGACGAGTTTGTAAACAATAACGTTAAGTTTGCCGCGCCGTTCTTGCCGTTTGCAACGCCGAGCCGCATGACCAAACGGCTTGCCGAGGAGTTCCCGGACATTCCCAAACGCAAAATAAGCCGTGCGGTAAAGAAGGCGTACCTCGAACAAACGGAATTCAACAATTGGTCGCACCGACGCGGCGAAGAGATAATAAAACAGCTCGACGCCAACGGCGGTCACGGTATAGTGCTTGCCGGACGCCCGTATCACCTCGATCCCGAGATAAACCACGGCGTGCCGCAAATGATAAACTCTTACGGGTTTGCCGTTCTCACCGAGGACAGCGTTGCGCACTTGCACCGTGCTCCGCGCCCGTTGCGCGTTGTAGATCAATGGACGTACCATTCGCGGCTGTACAGCGCCGCCAACTTTGTGCGCGAGCGCAACAATCTCGATCTCGTTCAGCTCAACTCGTTCGGCTGCGGACTCGACGCGGTAACTACCGATCAAGTTCAGGAACTGCTCGAAGCGGCAAACAAAGTTTATACCCTGCTCAAGATAGACGAAGTAAGTTCGCTCGGTGCGGCGCGTATAAGGATACGTTCGCTTATGGCGGTTATCAAAGACAGAGCCGCCAAGCACATGAAAGCAGTACCGCCGACGCCGCAAGATCAGCGCGTTATATTCACAGAAAAAATGCGCGAGGAATATACAATACTTGCGCCACAAATATCGCCGTATCATCTCGATCTCGTTCAACCGGCGCTCAAGCGGTTCGGATATAACGTTCAAGTCCTGCCCGATACCGACAACGCAGTCGCAATGGGACTGAAGTACGTCAATAACGATGCGTGTTACCCTACTATTATCGTCGTAGGCGAAATCATGAG
>CATKFJ010000179.1 GCA_949747725.1 uncultured bacterium | reverse complement strand
GCACCATAACAGGGGTATACGAACACCCAGAAAAAGAAACCGAGTTTTCGGTTTCTTTTTCTTTTGCGCTGTTTTCGTCCACGCTCCCGTCCGTGCCGCCGTTGCCGTTGCTGTAATTGCGGTTTGGGCAATTTCCATACCGTTGTGGACGCCTTTTTTTCGGTATGCGGAAAATTTGCCAAATGCGAGTGAAATTTTTAGGCTGTTGCTTGACATATTTCGGAAAGGGTGATAAATTATCAATGATGATCGTATAATTATATGACTTCATTTTAAGGACAAGCCATGACATTCGGAATAATCTTATCCGTAATATTGACGGGCGTTTCGTTGGCAATGGACGCATTTGCCGTTTCCGTATGCGACGGAATGATATACAGACATTTGGAAAAGCGCAAGCTTGTTATCTTTCCCGTTACGTTCGGATTGTTTCAAGCGCTTATGCCGATAATCGGATTTTATGTCGGTATGGCGGTAATTAAATACATAGAAACATTCGATCACTGGTTGGCTTTCGGAATACTGCTGTTCATCGGCGGTAATATGATATACGAGGCAATAAAAAAACTGCGTTCCAAATCGCAAGAAATGCAACAAAAACAGTTTACGGTAAAAGAGGTGCTTATACAGGGCGTAGCCACGAGTATAGACGCGCTTGCCGTCGGGTTCAGTCTTAATTCCATGCTTGGCGGAGTTGATAACGTACAGGCATGGGCGTGGGCGAGCGTCGGGATCATAGGCGTTATTACGTTTTGCATTTCCGCTGTCGGCGTAGTGATTGGCGTTAAGGTCGGCGAACTGTTCAAAAAGAGAGTTGCCGTTGCGGAAATAATAGGCGGCGCGGTGCTTATTTTAATAGCCGTGAAAATCGTTTTGGAAGCTTACGGCGTTATCAAATTTTAGGTGAAGTAAATAAACAATGACGGATCTGCACGTACATACTAAATTCTCGTTCGACAGCGATGAGGACATAGAAAAATATCTCGACGCGGCAGTGCGGCTCGGCGACGGGTGTATAGGTTTTTGCGATCATGTAGAACACAATATGCTCGAGTTCGATCCGAACTTTCCGTTGCCCGATTTTTCGGTACGGCACGCGCTTATCAAAAAACTTAAGTCCGAGTTCGGTATAAAAATACTCGAAGGCGTAGAACTCGGATTTTCCGAAAACTCTATTTCGTATTATAAAAAACTAATTGACGAACAGCGTTTTGACTACTCGATCATGAGCGTGCATACCGTGCCGAAACGCGGCGATTGCTATTATCCGTCGTTCTATGAGGATCTCGACAGGCGCGACGCATATTCGCTTTATCTTGACGAGGTGTATAAAAGTTTAAACGCAAATATGGATTTTCAGATAGTGGGGCACATAGGCTACATCGCGCGCTATGCGCCGTTCGAACCCAAACTATTGTCGTATAACGAATTCGCGCACGAGATAGACCGTATTCTTTTGCGTATTATCGACCGCGATCTGGCGCTTGAGTTGAATACGAGCGCGGCGGGTCTTGATGTGGATTTTGTTCCGACGGCTGACATAGTCGGCAGGTAT
>CATKFJ010000178.1 GCA_949747725.1 uncultured bacterium | reverse complement strand
TAGAGGACGAGATACCCGGTTCGTCGCTCATGCTTGTTACCAAGGGCGGTATGTGCCTGAATTCTGATATGAGCGATATCCCGTCGCAGAACAGAATAGCAACGGGCGTAAAGTGCATAAGCCTTGCGGACGGCGACGAATGCGTGCTTATTCGTCAGGTAAACGGCGACGGAGAGATCGCGCTCTGTACCGACCGCGCCTATGCCAAGCGCGTGCTTGTGAGCCAGATAGACGTTATGGGAAGATACCGCAAGGGAATCAAGATAATTGACTTCGCAAAAGGCAAGACCGATAACGGCAACAGTATAGCGTACGCCGCTATAGTCACAATGCCGTTCAAGGTGGTGTTCAACGTCGACGACGAATATATCACCGCGTACTCGACGGAGAGTTTCGCTATAGAAAACCGCACGCATGTGGGTAAGCCGTTGTTAAAGGGTAAGCATAATATAATCGCCGGCTATGCCTATAACGATAAACTTATAAACGGATAGACTTTTGTGTGTTAAACCCCTCTCCGACGGAGAGGGGTTTTGTCGAGCAAAAATAAGCGTATTCTGCCGTTTAATAAAAAAGTGAATTTTACGACATCAAATAGGCAAAATAGACTATTTTTTTGTCGCCTCGTTATGCAGTATAATATATTTATAACAGATACGGAGGCAAAATGATGTCGGCTAAAAACAATAAACGCGTTATTTCGATCGGTGTCGCGGCGGCGCTTGCGCTTACTGCAGGTGCGGTTGCGGTAACGTCTTCGCCCGAACGGGCGGCGGCGGAACAGATTACCGCAGTGTACCGTTTGACGTTCGAAGACAAAACCGACTTGGGTAAGAACACCGCGGCGGACAGTATGATCGGCGGATCCGTCGTTATCGATAACGGCGGTATCACCGTAAACGACAACGCGTGGAAGGGCATGCCCGAGCTTAATCTACATTCTTCTGGCAACAAGCAAAACTATGTTCAAGTGCCTATAGACACTATGAACTGCGAATCGGTAACGATAGCCGGCTGGTTTAAAAGTTCGTCTGGCATGCCGGCATGGTCGCGCCTTTTCGAGATACACGACGGGCGCGGCAATAACGGCAGTTGGATGAGCGCAATGCCGTACGCACCCAATTATTACAACGGACTGCACGTTAATATGAAAGTAAACGGCGAACAGAAAAACGGCGTCAACGGTGCGGATAATTTTATATTCCAAGGCGCGGACAGTTCGTACGGCGACGGGTTCAATACGCCCGTGGACGTTATTTTGCCCGTTTACGACGCATGGACGCATTATGCGTACGAATTTACGCCCGACGGGTTTTATATCTATCAGAACGGTAAACTCGTCGTGTCGAAAGACGGCAACTTTACCGCGTCGCAGTTTTACGGAGAAAACGGTAAGTTTGTGCTCGGCGCAACCGATATGTGGAACGACGCAGATTGGACGGGCAGTATTTCCGACTTCAGAATATACGATTCGGCGCTGTCGGGCGGCGATATAATTAACGAATTCGATATAACGTATGCCGACCTTCTCACGGCATCATACGATTTCGAAAACGGCGGCGGCGACGCGGTGCGCGGCTACGGCGCCGAGCTTGTAGGCAACGCCGAAATAGGACAAACTACCGATCACGGCAACGCGCTTATTCTCGACGGTTCGGGAACGGGCAGCGACCGCACTTCCGCCAAACTGCCCGTAAACTCGATAATGGGGCATAGAGAAATTTCGGTGTCGCTCGATGCGTACGTGGACAGTAAAACGGGCAATTATTCGCGTATTTTCGAGTTTGCGGAGTTCGGACCGCAGTATCTTTCGCTCGACGTCAAGCGAGGCGGAAACAAAGCTTGTCTTTGCTTTACCGATAAAGAAGGCGAAAGAAATCAATTATTGATGTTCGATATACCGTACGATAAATGGTTCAATGTTTGCGTCACGCTCGACGGCAGTACCGCTGCGGCGTTCATAGACGGCATGCCTGTAGCTTATTCCGATTCGTTTAATTACTTTAACAAGATATATTGGGACTTCGCAGGCGCTATTCGGCTTTCGCTCGGCACAACGGGATTTTACGGAGATACGCCGCTTACGGGCAAGCTCGATAATTTTAAGATCTATCAGACCGCGCTTACCGAAAAAGAAGTCATGATCGATCGCGGAATAATAACCGAGCCCGACGACTCTAAAGCCGTACAAAGCGAAAGCGAAAAATTCAGCATCGATTACGACGGAGGATCCAAGCTCGAGATACCGTCGTACGCAGGTGAGGGCGTTAAACTTTCTTGGACTTCGGACAGATCGGATATTATCGCCGCCGACGGCACGGTTTTGCGCGGATTGGAAAACGTGGAGGTAAATATTACCGTAACATTTACGAGAGGAGAAGTCACAGTGAATAGAGCATATAAAGTAACTGTCAAAGCTAACGATCTGCCCGACGCGTCTTTATTCCGCATGAGCGATTTGGGCGCCGCAACGCTTGACAAATCGTCGTACTATAACAGACTTATGGAAGTCAACCTCGATTACATGATGTCGCTCGACAAGGACAGACTGTTGTACAATTACCGCAGGATCGCCGGACTCGATACAATGGGTAAAGCGAGCTACGGGGCTTGGATCTCGCCGACATCGGGCGGCGCCGGACAGTTCGAGGCGCATTACGTCACTGCGCTTGCCAAAGCTTCGCAAACCATGCCCGATTATACTTATAACGGCGAAACCGCGCTCGACAGGCTTACATATATGGTGACCGAGCTCAAAAAATGTCAAGACGCTTTTGCTCTTAAGCACCCCGAAGAGGCGGGGTATCTCGGCGCGATATCGTCCAAACAGTACGACGCGCTTGTTACGGGCGACAACCGCGTGACCGACGACGACGGCACTGTCAGCAACGTTTGGGTGCCGTGGTATTTCTATCACAAACAGATAGAAGCCGTGCTTGACGCGTATAACTATTCGGCAGACGGTAAAATTCGTGCGGTCGCGTTTGAAATGCTCAACGACGCCGCGGACTGGGCGTATAAAAAGATGAGCGGTCTTACCGAAACGGAGCGCGCGAAAGTTCTGCGCGTCGAGTACGGCGGAATGGCGGAAGTGCTTTACCAAACTTACATAGCCACGGGCAATGCCGATCATTTTAATGCGGCTAAGTATTTCGAAGAAAAAGGGCTGTTGGATAATGTCTATAACAACATAGACGTACTCGGCGGACTTCACGCCAACACCACTATCCCCAAATTTCTCGGCTGTGCCGCGGCGTATGAAATAACGGGCGACGAGTATTATAAAACGGTGTGCGTAAACGCCTACGAAATGATAATGACGCGGCTGTACGCTTTCGGCGGAACGAGCATAGGCGAACATTGGCGCGAGAGCGGAGTAGTGAACGAAGCTCTCGATTCGGCGGAAACATGTTGCAGTTATAATATGCTCAAGCTTGCCGATTATTTGTTCCGTTGGACGGGCGATAAGAAGTACGCCGACTACTACGAAAACGTTTACACGAACCATATTCTCGCGTCTATGGATCCCGATAGCGGCGGCAAAACGTATCTCACAAATACGGCGTTCGGCTATTATAAAATATATCACACGGCGGACAACAGTTTTTGGTGTTGTGCTTGCAGCGGAATGGAAAATTTCGCGCAGCTTCCTCAAGATATGTATTATACGAATAAAGAAAAGACAGTTGTGCGTGTAAATATGTTCTATCCGTCCGAGTACGAAATGAGCGATAATATCTCGATAAAGCAGACGGGCGACTTCTACACGAACCAAAAAACAGCGCTTACGGTAAACGGTAACGGTACGTTTACTCTTGCTCTGCGCATTCCCGATTGGGCGGATAACGGCTATACCGTTAAGATAAACGGCGTAGAGTTTACCGCGACGGCAAACTCGGGATATGCAGAGATAAATCGCGAATGGCATGACGGCGATACAGTGGAATACTCCGTGCCGTTCGCGTTCCGACTCGATAATCTCGACGGTCACGACAGATCGTACGCACTCGAATACGGACCTATAGTGCTTGTTGCCGATCTCGGCAACGACGACGTGCACGATATTCAGGGGAATCAGATGTCGTTCGGCGCTCCGTACACCGGCAATATAGTAAACAAAATACAGCTCGGCGGCGAAATAGGCGATTGTGCGGTTGCCCGAATTATCGACGGCGAGATCGAGGTAACGGTCAAAACGCTCAATCAGGGCGATCTTATTTTCCGACCGTTCAATCGCGTGTTCCATTCGCGTTACGGAATGTATTTCGACTACTACGCCGCGGATGAGGACGTCGACGGCGATTACACCGTTAAGGGCAACGAAACGGGCAGTGAGTTTGACGGCGCGAATAACTTGGATATGTTCGCAGAGTTCGGGTCTACGGGCGGCGGCAGAATGTTCGCCGTGGAAGACGGCTGGCTCGTATCTCCGTCGCAGGGCGAAAATAAGCTTATGGCAGGCGTGGCGTTGGACGGATCTTTTGTCATAGACGTTAAGCTCGCGCCGTATACTGCCGACGCCGCAATGAACGGCGGAGTGTATTTAATGGCGAGCGGCGCAGGCAAAAATCAGGATATGATAACGGCATACAACGTTCAGATAGAACGCGCCGCCAAATCTCCCATGTACAGTCTGAGCGTGTTTAAGTTCGACGGCGCGTTTTTGGGAACGGTAACAAGCGTTACGCTGACTATGCCCGACGACGGCATTATAGAGTTGCATATTCTTGTAAAAGACGGCGCGGTATCGGTATTCGTAAACGGCAGTCGCAACGCGTCGGTCAAATTCGATATCGACCCCGAACTTATAACGTATGAAAAAGGCGACGTGGGTATCCGCTCTCAGGTTAGCCGAATGAAGTTCGACAGCCTGCGCATAATATCGGCGGATCTTCCCGTCGGCAAAGACGTGCTTAAAAGCGCCGTATCGGTCGCGGAAGGTATCGACTGTTCGGCGTATGTTTCCTCGGGCGCGGCGCGACTCGAAGGCGCGTTATCGACGGCTAAGTCGTTGTTGAGTAACGACGTCGCCACGCAAGAAAAGGTGAACGAGGCAAATTCGGAACTTCGCAACGCTTTGGCGGCATTGGAAACGATAGGCGACAGGACTGCGGTAGATATCGCGTATGCGGCGGCGCTCAAGCTCGACAGGCGCAATTATACGGAAAGTTCGTTCGAGGCGGTGACTGCGGTGTTGTCGGCGATAGAAACGACAGACCTTTCCGACGTGTCGCAAGCCGTTATGGATGCGCTGTTGAACGATCTTGCAAAAGCGGTAATGTCGTTGACTGTAAAAAATTCGGATAAAGCCGCGCTCGACGCGGTGACGGACGCCGCGGCATTGATAGATAAAGTCGGCTATACCGAAGAAAGTTACGCCGTACTTGTTGCGGCGGTGGAAAGGGCAAAGGCGCTCGGCGACGACGCTACGTCCGCACAGATCGACGCGGCTATAATAGATATCCTTAATGCTCAAACAAAGCTTGTGCCCGTGCAAACGACGGACGGCGATCGAACTGACAATAACGTCGGCAGTGCGGACGAAAGGGAAGGCGGCGGAAACGGATTGGCTATAGCGGCGATAGCGGTAAGCTCGGTAATGCTCGCGGCGGTGATCGCGCTCGGCACGACGCTTATATTGCGGCGCAAAAAGAGCAAGAATAATCAAGCCGAAAACGACAAATAATAAATAGCGGTTTACGGGACATTCGTCTGTTGCGGCGAATGTCCTTAGCCGCGTTGCAAGGAATCATGAGGAGTTTTTATTTTAAGAAAAACGCGGCGATCGTTCATATGACGAGCGGACTCGGAGTGGTAAACAACGACTCGCACATAGTGCGCACGCTCGACGAGTGCGAGCTGTTTATTATGACGGAAGGCGTCGCGTATATCAGGCAGGGCGACGACGAGTATGTTCTGCGCGTCGGCGATTATCTTTTGACCGAGCGCAACGTCGAATACGGCGGAAACAAGCCGATGAACGGAGTGTTCCATTGGTTGCATTTCGTATATCCCGACGGCGACGCATGTTTTGCTGACGCTCCGCCCGACGGCGACTATATATGTATCCCCAAATACGGCAAGTTGCGCGACGCTGATTCGCTCAAAGTTCTTACTGTGCTTATACAGCAGTGCGCCATGAACGACGCCAAAAAAGCCGTTACGGACACGCTGTGTTTGGCGTTGCTTTTGGACTTGAGCGAATCGGTTTCGGGCAAGGGCGCGCCGCAGAGCAAGGATAAACGTTTTCAACCGATAATCGACTACTTTCACAATAACCCGTACTATAAAGATTTTAACGACGTTAAAGGCATGGCTGAATTTTTCGGGTATAACGAACGGTATTTGATCCGAATGTTCAAAAAGAACACTGGCAAAACACCGCTCGAATACCTGACCGATAAAAAGATAAACCGAGCGATGGAAAGACTTACGGAAACGAATATGGGAATAAAAGAGATAGCAGGACAGCTCAATTACGACTACTATTATTTTATGCGGCTGTTTCGCAAGAAAACGGGAATGTCGCCGACCGAATTCAGAAAGAGCGTTATTCCCGATTGGATGTCGTACCTGAACGATGACCGAACATAAATCGACGCTTGCAAAAGCGTTCAGCTTACTATGCCGTATACCTTTTTGGCAAACATTATATCTTGTATATACTTTTGCGTTTCCGGGAAAACCGTTTCTCCGAGCAGGAACCGCCGCGCATTGGCTTCGCCGGCATTGTAAGCCATAAGCGCGGCTTTTTCATTGCCGTCGAACTTGTCGAGCATGAGCGACAGATAATAACAACCACACCGTAGCGACGTTTTCGCGTCGAACCTGTCGGGTTCGGCGATGCCGAGCGCATTCGCGCATTCTTTAAGCGTTTCGGGCATAAGCTGCATAAGTCCGCTCGCGCCTTTTTCGGAAACGGCGTGCCTGTCGAACT
>CATKFJ010000177.1 GCA_949747725.1 uncultured bacterium | reverse complement strand
ATAATGAAAGAGAAAGTTCACGAATTAAGAGACGACGAATTGCAGGAAAAACTTGCGTCGCTCAAAACGGAGCTGTTCAACCTTAGGTTCTCCCACGCAACGGGTCAGCTTTCCAATCCCAAACAGATAACAAACGTAAAACGCGACATCGCGCGCGTTAAAACGGTAATCAGAGAGCGTGAACTCCGCGCAAGCAAGGAGGCTAAATAATGGTCGAACGCAACGACAGAAAGACGCGTGAAGGCGTAGTCGTATCTGACAAAATGGATAAAACGGTCGTGGTAACCGTCGTAGAAAAGTATAAGCATCCGCTTTACAAAAAGACGGTCACGCGCGTAAAGCGTTTCAAAGCGCACGACGAGAATAACGAGTGCGGCATAGGCGACAGAGTAGAGATCGTAGAGACCCGTCCTATTTCCAAGGATAAGTGTTGGAGAGTTAATAAGATCGTCGAAAAAGCCAAATAATTTTTTGCATTATTCATCGGCGGATACGGGCTACGTTCGCCTCGGCGTCTTGGTCATGAACCTGAAATAACCTCCGTCAACACCTCGCCGACTGTTACCCGTCTGCGCCGCGACTAATGCAAAAAAGCTATATGGGAATCATTGCGGTTATAATCGTAAAAGTCCGAGCTGCGACGATTTTATAGTCATAAACGAGCGAAAGCGAGTCGGTAATTCCGAATCAAAGATTCCGAATTCCGAATTAACCAAGTTAATACGGCGTATGTCCTTAAACGGATACAGCGTCAAGGAGTAAATCACATGATACAACCTCAATCGTAGCTTAAAGTCGCCGACAATACCGGCGCGAAAGAAATAATGTGTATACAGGTCATGGGCGGATCGTTCCGCAGAAGCGGCAATATCGGCGATATCATTACTGCGTCGGTCAAGTCAGCGCAGCCGGGCGGCACCGTTAAAAAGGGTGACGTAGTTAAGGCTGTTATTGTGCGCACGCATCAGGGCGTAAACCGTCCCGACGGCTCGCATATACGTTTCGACGACAACGCCGCTGTTATCATAGACAACCAAAAACAGCCGCGCGGCACTCGTATCTTCGGACCGATTGCGCGCGAACTGCGCGACCGCGACTTCACAAAGATCATATCTTTGGCGCCCGAAGTGCTTTAACGGAGGATCATAATGAACAATCTTAATGTCAGAAAGGGCGATAACGTAAAAGTTTTGTCCGGTAAAGACAAGGGCAAAACGGGCAAAGTGCTTGCCACGGACCCCAAAACGAACAAGGTTCTCGTTGAGGGCGTCAATATGGCTACTCATCACATGAAAGCGCGTTCCGCTACCGAGCAGAGCGGCAAGAGAAAAGTCGAAGCTCCCGTCGACGGCAGCAATGTTCAGATCATCTGCCCGTCGTGCGGCAAGAACGTTCGCGTCCGTCATCAAGAGATCGACGGCAAGAATGCGCGTATCTGCGCCAAGTGCGGTGCGAGCTTAGATGTTGCGCTCAAAGCGGACAAGAAAAAGAAAGCCGATAAAAAGGCGACCAAGAAATCTTCCAAGGAAGCCGCCGATACGGAAGCGACGACCGAAGAAAAGAAAACTCCCGCGAAAAAGGCGCCGGCAAAGAAAGCGCCGGCAAAGAAAGCGGCAGATAAGCAAGAAGTTCCCGTCGAAGAAGTTTCGGACGGTAAAACAGAGTAAGGAGTAAACGGTAATGGCAGAAAAAGCGAAAGCCAAGGAAACGGCGCAGACGAAAAACGGCGGCGCTCCTCAGAAATCGACCAATCCCGAGCGTTACAGACTTCGTCGCAGATACAAGACGGAGATCGTGCCTCAGCTCATGAAAGAGCGCGGATACAAGAACGTAAACCAAGTTCCCAAGATCGAGAAAATAGTTCTCAACATGCGTTTGGGCGATATAAAGGATAACTCCAAGAGTATCCAGCTTGCTCAAGCCGAGCTCGATTCGATAACGGGACAGCGTAGCGTGCTTGTTAAAGCCAAGAAGTCGGTAAGTAACTTCAAGCTCCGCGAAGGACAATCGATAGCGATCAAAGTCACGCTTCGCGGCGAAATGGCTTATGAGTTCTTCGACAGGCTCGTTTCGATAGCGCTACCGCGCGTCCGCGACTTCCGCGGAATATCGGGCAAATCGTTTGACGGCAGAGGCAACTATGCGCTCGGCATTAAAGATCAGACGATCTTCCCCGAGATCTCGTACGAACTTATCGAGAAGATTCGCGGTTTCGACGTAGACGTTGTAACAACGGCGCAAACGGACGAAGAAGCGAAGCTGTTGCTGACTAAGCTCGGCATGCCGTTTAAGAATTAAGGAGAATATTATGGCTAAAAAAGCGATGATAAATAAACAGCAAAAAGCGCCTAAGTACTCGACCCGTGCATACACGCGTTGCAGTATTTGCGGCAGACCGCATGCCGTACTCAGAAAGTACGGAATTTGCAGAATTTGCTTTCGCGAACTTGCGTACAAGGGAGAGATCCCCGGCGTAAAGAAGTCGAGCTGGTAAGGAGGAGGTATACTTATGGTTACAACAGATCCTATCGCGGACTTGCTCACAAGAATCCGCAACGCTATAACGGCGCGTCACGAAACCGTATCGATACCTACGTCCAAAATGAAGAAGTCTATCGTAGACATTCTCGTTAACGAAGGCTTTGTGGCATCGAGCGAAGTCGTTGAGGAAAACGGACACAACAACATTAAAGTTGTGCTCAAGTACAGCGGCAATAAGAACGCCATTACCAATCTTAAACGTATTTCCAAGCCCGGTCTGCGTGTGTACTGCGGGTGCGACAACCTGCCCCGTGTTCTCGGCGGCTACGGAATTGCGATTATTTCCACTTCGCGCGGCGTCATGACCGATAAGAAAGCGCGCGAACTTAAAGTAGGCGGCGAAGTGCTTGCCTACGTGTGGTAGGAGGTCGTACAATGTCGAGAATAGGCAGAAAACATATCGACGTTCCGGCAGGGGTTACCGTAACGTTTGAAAACGGCGTAGTAACGGTCAAGGGCAAGCTCGGCGAGCTTAAACAAGAGATCGTCAGCCCCGACATCAATGTTGTTGTCGACGCCAATGTGGTAAACGTCACTCGTAATAACGAGAATAAGCAGACCCGTGCGTATCACGGCTTATACCGTCAGCTTATCGCCAACATGGTAGCCGGAGTGCAAAACCCGTTTACCAAAACGCTCATTGTTGCCGGCGTCGGTTACAAATGCGCAGTTACGGGCAATAAGCTTGTTATGAATATCGGTTACAGCAAGCCCGTCGAGTATACGATTCCCGAGGGTATCACCATTACGTGTCCCGACCCGCTTACGATAGTCGTCAGCGGTATCAGCAAGGAATTTGTCGGCGAGGTTGCGGCACAGATCAAAGCCAAGCGTCCGGTCGAGCCGTATCACGGCTACGGTTTGCATTACAGCACCGAGAAGGTCCTCCGCAAAGAGGCTAAGACCGCAGGCAAGAAATAGGAGAATGGCAAATGATTAAGAAGATCGATAAAAATAAAGTTCGCGCCAAGCGTCACGCGCGCTTGCGCCACGATATTAAAGGCACTGCCGCACGTCCCAGACTTGCCGTCTACCGTTCGACCAGCCATATCTATGCTCAGGTCATCGACGACGTTAAGGGCGTAACGCTTTGCAGCAGCAGCACGCTTGTCAAGGGCGCCGATCTCGGCGGCAAGACCAAAACGCAGCAGGCGGAATTTGTCGGTAGCGACGTTGCCGCCAAGGCAAAAAAGGCAGGCATAACCGAGGTTGTATTCGATCGCGGCGGCTACCTTTACACAGGCAGAGTCAAAGCTCTTGCAGACGCGGCACGCGCTGCGGGTCTTAAATTTTAGGAGTGAATCATGGCACGCGAAGATTTCAGAAAGAAAAGAGATAAAGACGTGGTTGACGACGGCATTAAGACTAAGCTCGTTACCACTCGCAGAGTCAGCAAGGTCGTTAAAGGCGGAAGAAACAGCAGCTTTGCGGCGCTTGTTGTTGCCGGCGACGGCAATGGCAGAGTGGGTATCGGCATGGGCAAAGCCACCGAAGTTCCCGAAGCGATCAAAAAGGCGGAGCAGGCAGCGCGTCGCGATATGAAAAAGATATCGCTTAACGGCACGGCTATTCCGCACGAAACAGTCGGTGAGTTTTCTTGCAGCAAGGTATTGCTTCGTCCGGCTCCCGAAGGTAAGGGCGTTATCGCCGGCGGTAGCGTACGTGCGGTGTTGGAGCTTTGCGGCATCAACAACATCACGACCAAGTGCTACGGCTCGCGTAACCCTATCAACGTTGTAAAAGCTACAATGAAAGCGCTCGAAGGCTTGAGAACGCTGGATGAAGTAGCGGCGTTGCGCGGCAAAACCGTCGAAGAAATAATGTAGTCAACTTACAATGCTTGCGCAAGGTCTTGCTATCGTTTTCGACGTATATTGCGTTGCAGCTTCTTGACGTAGCGCTGCTACGACTGCGTCGCTGCGCCTTATATCCGAACGAAAACGTTAACGCAATACACTTACGCCGCATTGCTCGTTGCCTACTTTGGCGCGATATACTATACTATAAAATCAACAAATAATTCCGAATTCATAATTCCGAATTCCGAATTGATACGGAGTATCGAAATGGCAAAGAAAGCTGAAAATCAAACCAAAAAGCTGAACGTTACGCTTGTTAAGAGCACTGCGGGACGCTTGGTCAAGCAACAGCGCACGGTCGAGGCGCTGGGGCTTAAAAAACTTCACCAAACGGTGACGGTCGACGACACTCCCGCAATGCGCGGTATGATAAGAACGGTGTGCCATTTGGTCACTGTCACGGAGGCTTAACTATGAAAATGCATGCACTTATGCCGGCTGACGGCTCGCGCACCAAAGCCAAGCGTTTGGGTCGCGGTATCGGCTCGGGACTGGGCAAAACGTCCGGTAAGGGTCATAAAGGTCAATGGGCGCGCAGCGGCGGCGGCGTTCGTCCCGGATTCGAGGGCGGTCAGATAACGCTTATGCGCAGACTTCCCAAGCGCGGTTTTAACAATAAGTTCCAAAAGGAATTTACCGTTATCAACGTAGACAAGCTTAACATGTTCGATGACGGGACGGTTGTCGACCTTAAGCTTTTGGTTGAGGCAGGTATTGTTAAAAAAGTCGAAGAGTACGGACTTAAAGTACTCGGCGACGGCGAGCTTACCAAAAAATTGACCGTTAAAGCGGCTAAATTCACGGCTTCCGCAAAAGAGAAGATCGAAAAAGCGGGCGGCACGGCAGAGGTCATTTAAATGTTTGAAACGCTAAAAAACGCTTTCAAAAATAAAGATGTGCGCACGAAGATACTCATCACGCTTGCGCTTCTCTTTATTTACCGTTTGGGTTGCTGGATACCTATTCCGGGGATAAACCCCGTTGCGTATGCCGGTAATTCCGCCGATGGGCTTTTGGGTCTGTTGAACGGTATTACGGGTAGCGCGCTTCAGAACGGAGCGTTGTTTGCTATCGGTATCACGCCGTATATCAACGCGTCCATTATTTTGCAGCTTCTAACGGTTGCGATCCCTCGGCTTCAGGAATACCAAAAGCAAGGCGACGACGGTAAGCGCAAGATCACGCAGATCACGCGGTATATAACGATAGTGCTCGCGCTTGCGCAGTCGATAGGCGTTACGGTGTCTTATGCAAGAGGCGGCGCGTTGGCTACGAACGTGTTCGGACCGATGACGCAGACATGGGTTGTTGCTATGTTTGTAGTAGTGCTCATGGTCATGGGTTCTATGCTCACGATGTGGTTAGGCGAGCGCATTACCGATTACGGTATCGGTAACGGCATAAGCTTGCTTATATTTGTAGGTATTATCGCTTCTGCCGGACTTGCTATCATAGCAAAGTTCCAAGAGGCGTTCGGCGGCGATCAAATGGCGATATGGGAGCTTATCGGTTTCGTTATCATGGTCGTTGCGGTATTTATGCTAATCGTATTCGTGGACAGCGCGGAACGCCGCGTGCCCGTGCAGTACGCAAAGCAGATAAAAGGCAGAAAGCAGTACGGCGGACAAAGCACGTTCATTCCCGTCAAGCTCAATGCAAGCGGTGTTATGCCCATCATTTTCGCGACGGCGCTCATAACTTTTCCGCAAATGATAGCACAGCTTGTCGCACCCAACAGCGGTTTTTACGCGTGGTGGATGACGTGGTTGGGCGCAGGAACGTGGATATATTCCATACTCGTAGCGTTACTGATACTGTTCTTCTCGTATTTCTATGCACAGATCGAGTTCAATCCCGAGGATATCTCGCGTAACATTCAGCAGTACGGCGGCTTTATAAACGGCATACGCCCCGGCAAGCCGACTACCGAGTACCTTTCGAGAATATCCAAACGGCTTACGCTTTTCGGCGCGATATTCTTGGCGTTCATAGCGCTTGTTCCGTCCGTCGTGTTTGCGGCGGTACTCGACGACGCGACGCTCGTCAATGCGTTCTCGGCAACAGGTATGCTCATTGTCGTATCGGTTGCGCTCGAGTTCAACAAGCAGTTGCAGAGTCAACTCATGATGAAGCAGTACAAGGGCTTTCTTAAATAACCGCGTCAAGCGTTTCACTGCGGCATTTAAACTACTTTCACCGATAATTCCGAATTTCCCTCGAGGTCTTGTCAAATGAAATTACTGATAATGGGCGCCCCCGGCAGCGGCAAAGGCACGCAAGCGGCGATCATATGCAAAACACACGACATTCCGCACGTTTCCACAGGCGATATACTTCGAAAGAACATTGCCGACGGAACGGAGCTGGGCAAGCAAGCCAAAGCGTTCATGGACGCAGGCAAGCTCGTTCCCGACGAATTGGTGGTTGCGCTGTTGAAAGACAGGATAGAGCAACCCGACTGTAAAAAAGGCTTTCTTCTCGACGGCTTTCCGCGCACTAAGGCACAGGCTGACGCGCTCGGCAAGATAGTCGATATAGACGTAGCGTTGAACCTTGAAACAGACCTCGACAAGCTTGCCGACAGAATGGCGAGCCGTAGGGTTTGCCCTAAGTGCGGTTATTCGACCAGCGCGCAGGCAGCGCCCGACGGCAAGTGCAAGGAGTGCGGCGACACGCTTATCGTCCGCGACGACGACAAGCGCGAAGTCGTGGAAAATCGCTTAAAGGTCTATGCCGAGAATACCGCACCGCTTGTCGATTACTACAAGAGCAAAGGCTTGCTCAAGAACATCGACGGCATGCAGGCGATCGATGACGTAAACAAAGCGATCGAGGCGGCGCTTAAATGATAGTCAAGACCGATAGCGAACGCGAGGGGATGCGCGCGGCGAGCCGCGTAGTAAAAGCCGCGCTCGACGCTGCGGAAAAGTTCGTCAAGCCCGGCGTGACGACGCTCGAGATCGACGCGATAGTAGAGGAAGTCATACGCAGCTACGGTGCGATACCGTCGAGCAAAGGGTTCGAAGGTTATCCCAATGCGTCGTGTATATCGGTAAACGAGGTAGTCGTTCACGGGATACCGTCGCTCAGAACGGTCAAAGACGGCGATATAGTGTCTGTTGACATTACCGCACTTTTAAACGGATATCAAGGCGATGCCGCGCGCACGTTTGCGGTCGGCAACGTCGCGGCGGAAGATTTAAAGCTGATAAACGCGGCTGAAGCGGCGTTCTTTGCCGGACTTGAGTATGCCAAAGCGGGTAACCGCGTCGGCGATATCTCGAGCGCGGTGCAGCTTTACAGCGAGCTTAACGGTTACGGTGTGGTACGGGCGCTTACGGGTCACGGCATAGGACATAAAATGCACGAGCCGCCCGAAGTCCCCAACTACGGCAAAAAACATACGGGCGCGCCGCTTAAAAACGGCATGTGCATATGTATCGAGCCGATGATACCGCCCGGAGATTGGCGCCTGTATGTGGAACGCCACGGTTGGACGGTGCGTTCGGCGGATAGAAGCAACGCGGCGCATTACGAAAACACGGTTATCGTTACGGACGGCGAGCCGGAGATATTAACGCTGTAGTGTCGATACGTCACATGAGGAGTATGTGAAACATGCAGATCGGTGATATAGTTATCAGTCTGAAGGGGCACGACGCAGATAAACCGTTCGTAGTAGTAGCCGAGGCAGGCAAAGATTTTGTTCTTATAGCGGACGGCAAGTCGCGCGGAGTGGAAAACCCCAAGCTCAAACGCAAAAGGCATTTACGGGTAGCCGACCAAAGCGGTATAGAAAACCCGACAAACGCAGCGCTGAAAAAGCGCATAAAACAATTCAATTCGGACAGGAGGTTGTATGCCGAAAAGTGACAATATCGAAACGGAAGGCACTGTAGAAGAGTGCTTACCCGGTACGAAGTTCAAAGTCAGACTCGATAACGGTGCAATGGTGCTTTGCACTATAGCCGGCAAAATGCGCGTCAATTACATTAAGGTGTTGTTGGGCGACAGAGTCAAAGTAGCGATATCGCCGTACGACATTACCAAAGGCATAATAACATTCCGCAGCAAATCGTGAGCGCGTATATGCGTCACGAACCAGCGCGTCAGCCGTTGCAACGCAACTATGCAACAACCTACTCACTAAAATATATAACCTTAATTCCGAATTCACAATTCCGAATTCCGAATTGATACAAGGAGAAATCATGAAAGTAAGATCGTCTGTAAAACCCATGTGCGATAAATGCAAAGTCATTCGCCGTCACGGCAAAGTAATGGTTATTTGCAGTAAGAATCCGAGCCATAAGCAGCGTCAAGGCTAATTATTTCAGCCGCGTATGCATCGCGCAATAGTGCGTTAGCCGTCGCCCCGCCCTCGGTCATGTACTTCTGTGTACCCTCCTGTCGGT
>CATKFJ010000176.1 GCA_949747725.1 uncultured bacterium | reverse complement strand
TTATGCGGTATCTTTATTTTAATCGACGCGCAAGCGTCACGTAATTCCGAATTCATAATTCCCGATCTTCTTTTATAGTTTACCACATACAAAAAAAATACGCAAACTTTTTATCACACACCGCCGAAATTTCCATACACTGATTGTAGATAGGCGCTTATCGTACCAAAGAAAAACCTTGCGGGCATACGCGTATCCGCGGACGCGTGCGCTTGCGACGGCGATCGAATATACTTCGTTAAAGGAGGAATGCACTATGTTTAACGGTGGCGGATGCTGCGATATACTCATGCTGTTATTGCTTTGCAGCTGTTGCGGCGGACACGGCGGTTGCGACTGCGGTTGCAAGAAAGGCTGTGATTGCAACGACATTATTTTGTTATACATTCTTATGTGCTGCTGCGGCGGCAGAGATAAATGCTGCTGCTGATTCGTACATAAACAGGTACGCGTACAATAAGATAAGACGCTTGCGCTTATATTAAGCGCGAGCGTTTTTATTATGCCGTACGTTATGCCGAATTGCCAAGTGCAATTCCGATTCCCTTGACAATCTCTATTTAATAAAGTATAATCTAAGCAAATCATACACATTAGAGGTTTTACATGAAAGTAACAATGGATAAGCTTGTTGCGCTGTGCAAGTCACGCGGCATCATATTTGCCGGAAGCGAGATATACGGCGGTTTTGCAAACACATGGGATTACGGTCCCGTTGGCGTAGAGCTGTATAACAATATCAAAAAAGCGTGGTGGCAGAAGTTCGTTACTGAGAGCGAAAACAATTTCGGTCTGGACTGCTCGATACTTATGAATCCCAAAGTTTGGGAGGCGTCGGGACATCTTGCCGGATTTTCCGATCCGCTAATGGACTGCAAGGCGTGCAAAAGCCGTTGCCGCGCCGACGATCTCGTGGAAAACTACGCCGCCAAACACAAGCTTGACGTTCCCGTTGCGGCTATGGATAACGACGCGTTATCCGCGTTCGTCGCCGAACATAAAATTCCCTGCCCCGTATGCGGAAAATCGGACTTTACGCCCGTCAAAAAATTCAATCTTATGTTCAAAACGTTCCAAGGCGTTACCGAGGACACCGTATCCACCTGCTATCTTCGACCCGAAACAGCGCAAGGCATTTTCGTCAACTTTAAAAACGTTACGCGCTCCGCGCGTGCGCGCGTGCCGTTCGGCATCTGCCAGATGGGCAAAAGTTTCCGCAACGAAATTACCCCGGGCAATTTTA
>CATKFJ010000175.1 GCA_949747725.1 uncultured bacterium | reverse complement strand
GTCCGACGAACTCGACGCGTTTATTAAGTTATGCTTTGCGCAAAAGCGGAAAACGCTTGTGAATAATCTCTGCGCGGCAGGCATGGACAAAGGCGAAGTTACGCGCGCGCTCGGATCGGTCGGGTTCGGGGCGACGGCGCGAGCGGAGGAGCTTGGAGCGGACGGGCTTAAACGGCTTGCCGCGGTGCTTGGTAAAGCGTAAGTTCCGCATTAACGGTGTTATTTACCGAACGAAATGTTCGGCGAAATAAAAAGTTTATATTTTTCGGGCGTTTGCCCAAAGGAGTAAATATGCAAACATACGGAATCGAAAAATACGGGATCGTCGATCCCAAAAAAGTAGATCGCAATCTCAGCCCTGCGATCCTCACCGAAGAAGCGCTCAAAACCGAGCCGTCGCGGCTTATGGATACAGGCGCGCTCCTTGTAGAAACCGGCGCGTATACCGGCAGATCGCCTAAGGACAGATTCATTGTCGACGAAAAGGGTGTGTCCGAGAAAATAGGCTGGGGCAGCGAGAACAAAAAATTTCCGCTCGATAAGTTTGAGCTTATCTACAAAAAAGTAGGCGAGTATCTTTCGGGCAAGAACGTGTATTTGTTCGACGGTTTTGCCGGCGCGGATCCCAAGTACAGGGTGTCCGTTCGCGTTATCAACGAGTACGCGTCCGAAAACCTGTTCATGAACAACATGCTTATTCGCCCCACTGCGGACGAACTTAAAAAATTCAAAGAGGACTACACGCTTATCGCCGTGCCCGGGCTTAAGCTCGATCCGAAAGAGTGCGGCACCAACAGCGAGGCGGCTATACTGCTTTGCCTTAACAAAAAGCTTATTCTTGTCGTCGGTTCGAAGTATGCCGGCGAGATGAAAAAATCCGTGTTCAGCCTTATGAACTATCTTCTTCCGCAAAAAGGCGTGCTCGGCATGCACTGCTCGGCTAATATGGCGCTCGACGGCAGCGGCGACACGGCGTTGTTCTTCGGGCTGTCCGGCACGGGCAAGACTACGCTTTCGGCAGATCACAAACGCGGACTTATCGGCGACGACGAACACGGTTGGTCGGACGACGGTATATTCAATATCGAGGGCGGTTGCTATGCAAAGTGCATCGACCTCAGCAAAGAGCACGAACCCGAGATCTACGGCGCGATCAAGTTCGGCGCGCTTGTAGAGAACGTTGTGGTAGACGAAGCGACGCATGCGCCCGACTACAAGGACCGTTCGCTTACCGAAAACACGCGCGTATCGTACCCCATAGACTTTATTCCCAATAAGGTCGTGCCGTCGGTAGGCAAACATCCCAAGACCGTTATTTTCCTTACCGCGGACGCGTTCGGCGTTCTTCCGCCCGTTGCAAAGCTCACCAAAGAGCAAGCTATGTTCTATTTCGTATCGGGATATACCTCCAAGGTCGCCGGCACGGAACGCGGAATTACCGACCCCGTCAGCACTTTCTCGACTTGCTTCGGCGCGCCGTTTATGCCGTTGCCGTCGTCCGTTTACGCCAAACTGTTGGGCGAGAAGATCGAAAAGCACGGTTCGAGCGTTTACCTTATAAACACCGGTTGGACGGGCGGAGCGTACGGAGTGGGCAAGCGCATGAGTTTGCCGGCAACGCGCGCTATCGTTACCGCCGCGCTTGACGGCACGCTTGCAAACGTCGAGTACGAAACCGAGCCGTTCTTCGGGCTTGCTATTCCCAAGACCTGCCCGAACGTCGATAGCAATATCCTTAATCCCAAAAACGTTTGGACGGATAAAGCCGAGTACGACAGACTTGCCAAAAAGCTTGCGCACGACTTTGCCGAGAACATCAAAAAGTACGATCTCGACGCAAATATCGTAGCCGCCGGTCCGAAGGCGTAAGCTTAATATTAAATAATTTAAAACATAAAAACACCCGAACGGAAATAGTATCCGCTCGGGTGTTTTGTACTAATGCAACTTAGATAGGGTTTGTATTTTAATATTTGACGTTATATACTTGTAATAAGTGTGTCGATATGTTATAGTAATAATATTGATAGTCATAGTATTTGTTGTATTTTAGGTTTAATCGGCGTGATTTTATCAGTACTTTAATATCGAAAACCACAAAATAATTCGACACTAAGGGGCGGCGTGGCTCGAAGACAACGGTCGCATGACGACGGAAACCGAATCGGATGGAACGGTAAAATGATACTGTGCGTGGGTGAAATACTTGTAGATATGATAGGTTGCGAGCGCGACGGCGCGTTCTGTTATGAACGCAAGGCGGGCGGCGCGCCGTTCAATGTGGCGTGCGCCGTGAAAAAGTTCGGTGGGAGCAGCGCTTTTGTCGGCAGCGTAGGCGACGATACGATCGGCGATTTTCTTAAAAAATTTGCCGCGTCCCGTAAGCTCGACGGACTGTATATCTCGACTGAAAAGGAATACAACACCACGCTCGCGTTTGTGGATATAGACGCGTGCGGCGAGCGTTCGTTCTGCTTTTACCGCAAATCGACAGCCGATTACCGTTTGCCCGAAATAGGCGACGCTTTGTTTGAAAAGGCGAACATAATACACGTCGGGTCGCTCATGATCTCTGAAGAGATCGGCAGGAATTACGCCGACGAACTTATGGAAAGAGCAAAGCGCAAAGGCAAGACCGTAAGCTTCGACGTGAATTACAGGACGGACATTTTCCGCGATACGAAGTCGGCGATCGCGCTGTACAAGCGGTATATAGAGCGCGCAGACATAGTCAAGCTGTCGGAGGACGAATTTGAGATATTCGGCAGAGAATATGTTAACGTGTTAAAAGATAAGCTGGTTTGCATAACGCTCGGCAGTCGCGGCAGTAAATGGAAATTTCGCGGCAGAGAGGGACGCGCCGAAACGATCTCGGTTAAACCTGCGGATACTACCGGAGCCGGCGACGCATTTTACGCAGGGTTGCTTAAAAAGCTCGACGGCGTAGACAAGAGCGATTACACCGACGAATTTTTGAACGGAGCGTTGCGCTACGCAAACATATGCGGCGCGCTCAATACGCAGGGACTCGGCGCGATAGATTCGTTGCCCGACGCGGCGGCGGTGGATAAATACTTTAAGGAAACGAACGAGTAAGGGCGTAAATGCCGTCAGTCATACAGGCTGTCAATCAATTGACAGCTTAATGAAATAAATGTATCATAGATACGGCATGCCGCGCCCTTTCGCGGCGCGGCATGCCCAGTCTGTAGCAAGGGTCGATAATATGTCAGACAAATTTTTACGAAGCGCCGTTCTTCCGGAGTTTCACATAACCGGCGGAAAGGGATGGATTAACGATCCCAACGGGCTTGTCGTGTTCAACGGCGAGTACCATGCGTTTTTTCAGTATTATCCTCACGGTGTAGAATGGGGTCCCATGCATTGGGGACACGTTAAGAGCAAGGACCTTACGCATTGGGAACGACTGCCCATAGCGCTGAGTCCCGATGACGCGGAAGACGGATGTTTTTCGGGCAGTGCGATAGTATGGAAAGACAAACTGTGGCTGCTCTATACAAGCTACAGAGAAAACGGCGGCGGCGAAAATATACGACAGTTGCAAAGTCTTGCGTCGAGCGACGACGGAGTGCATTTTGTAAAGCACGGCGTGGTGATAGGCGAAAAGGATCTTCCCGACGAATATTCGCCGTCCGATTTCCGCGATCCGCGTATATTGCGCCGCGACGATAAATTTTACGCGCTTGCCGCCGCTAAACGCAGGGGCGGTACGGGTAGGATACTTTTGTTCGAGTCCGACGACCTTTTTAAATGGAAGTACGTTTGCGAACTGCTCCACAGAGATTGCAAAGGCATAATGACGGAATGTCCCGACTACTGTGATGCCATAGGGCTTTTGACATATTGCGAGCAGAGTAGATCGAGCGAGGGGCATGAGCACGTCAATCTTCACACTACCGTGGCTCGGGTGGGCAAGCTCGATTACAAAAACGGTTTTATCGAAACGGGACGCGGTGAGCCTGTGGACTACGGATTTGATTTTTATGCGCCGCAAACATTTACGGGATGCCCGATAATGATCGGTTGGATGAATATGTGGGAGCGCAACAATCCGTCCGCCAAGTATGGTTTCGCCGGTATGCTTACCGTGCCGAGAAAAGTCGAGATAAAAAACGACAGGCTTTGGCAAACGCCCGTATATGCTTGCCGAGAGGCGCTCTCGATAGAAAACGGCGGAAAGATAACGGACAGACTGATTTTCGGGTCGGTAAAGATAAATATGACGGGGCTTCGAGCGTTCAAAATGAAATTGCGAATGAAGGGTAGGCGCTATGCGCAACTTACGCTCGACGAAGGCTATTGGGTTTTCGACAGATCGAATGCCGGAGAGCGAATAGTCGGAGCGGAACAAGACGATGACTCGAAAGCGCAGGTCAGATACATGCCTTACGAAAAAAGCGTGTTCAACCGCTTGGAGATAGTCGTCGACAGATTCTCGGTAGAGATCTTTGCCGACGGGCGAGCGTTGTCGTCCGTTATTTATCCCGAGCTTGACGCAGACGGGTTGGAACTCGAGCTCGACGCGGACAGCTTTACATACCGCAGATTCGACATAGCGAATCGATATGCATAACATAGAACAGTACGGGTTTAATTGCTAAAACTGCGCTGATTTTTTTAACGGCGACAGGCTTAAAAAGGAGTTATTATGATAACGGTAAAAGATCTCACTTCGATTCAAAAACTTCGGCTCATTTGCGGTCGCGACGTATGGTCGACGGTCGATTTCGACGGAAAGATCCCGTCGGTGTCGGTGTCCGACGGACCTGTAGGCTTGCGCACCGAACGCGACGTCGACGGCGAATATGTAACATTGCCGGCTGTCGCGTATCCGTCCGTGCAGGTGCTTGCCGATACTTGGAACGAGGACTTGGCGTATAAAATGGGCGCGGCGCTTGCCGACGACTGTATCGAACGCGACGTGGATATCCTGCTTGCGCCCGGCGTCAATATTAAGCGCACGCCGATATGCGGCAGAAATTTCGAATACGTTTCCGAAGACCCGTATCTTGCCGGCGTCGTCGGAAAACAATACATTAAAGGCGTGCAGGACAACGGCGTGGGCGCGTGCTTAAAGCACTATTACGCAAACAATCTCGAATGGGACAGGTTTCATCAGTCGAGCGACGTCGACGACAGAACGTTGCGCGAGATCTATCTTAAGCCGTTTGAGATAGCGTGTACCGCCAAGCCCGTATCCGTCATGTGCGCGTATAACCGCGTCAACGGCGTTTTCGCGTCGGAGAACAAAAAAGGATTCGATATCCTGCGCGACGAGTTCGGGTTCGACGGCGCGATATTCTCCGATTGGGAAGCGGTACGCGACCGTGCCGCCGCGGCAATAGCCGGACTCGATATCGAAATGCCGTTCAGTCAAAAGAACTACGACAAGTTAGTCGAGGACTATAACAACGGAAAGATCACGGACGCGCAGATTGACGCCTGCGCCGCGCGCGTACTCGATTTGGTTTACCGCAATGCGGAAATGAAAAAGCGCCGCAAAATAAAAACCACCGAACAGCAAAGGACGGAACTTTCCGCCGACATTCTTGCCGAAGGCGCGGTACTGCTCAAAAACAACGGCATACTGCCTCTCGACGGGAAGTGTTCCGTCGCGGTCTGCGGTTGTTACGCCAAGCCCGATTGCGACGACTTGTTGCGCGGCGGCGGATCGTCGGGCGTAAGACGGCGCAAGCTCGATTTCGATCTTCCGTTGCGGCTTGCCGAGCGCGTCGGAGGCAAAGTGGAGTATCAGGGCGCGTTCCACTTTAACGGCATAATAGGCGGCGCGAATGCGCAAGAGCAGCGGCTCGCGCTTGTAAACGCCGCGCTTTGCGACGTCAACGTCGTATGTGTCGGCACGGGCGCGCGTATCGAATGCGAGGGTAGCGACCGCGCGACTATCCGCTTGCCAGACGTTCAGGAACATATGATCATCGAAACCGCCAAACAGAATAAAAATACCGTAGTGGCGGTGTTTGCCGGCGCGGCGGTCGATATGTCGGCATGGAAAGACCTCGTTGCGGCTATACTGTACGTCGGATTCCCCGGCGAGAACGGCGACGCGGTAATTGCGGATATCCTTACGGGTAAGATAAATCCGTCGGGCAAACTCACCGAAACGTTCGCGCTCGACTATACGGATATCCCGTCGTCCAACTCATATTTCTGCGCAGGCGTGACGCGGTATCGGGAAGGACTCGACGTGGGTTACAGATATTTCGATACATATAATCGGCCCGTGGCGTTCCCGTTCGGACACGGCTTGAGCTATTCGGTGTTCGAGTATTCGGCACTCAAGCTTAAGCCCGACGGCGACAAGCTCGATCTTTCATTCAAGATAAAGAACGCGTCGCAGATCTGCGGCAAAGAAACGGCGCAGGTGTACGTCAGACCCGTTGCGCCGCTCGTATACCGACCGTATAAGGAACTCAAGGCGTTCAAAAAGGTAGAGATAAAGGGCGGCGCTTCCGAGCAAGTAGAGATCGCTCTCGACAAATCGGCATTGGCGTATTGGTCGATCGCCAAGGATCGCTGGACAGTCGACGACGGCGTTTACGAAATAATAGTCGGTGCGTCGGTTGCCGACGTACGGCTTGTCGCAAAAATTTTAGTTGCCGACGGAAAGATGACTGTAGTCAAAAGTTAAAATCGATATTTGACGTTAAGGGATCTTAGTTTTGTAAAATTTACGATCCCTTATTTTTAACGTTACTGCGGCGTTTCGCGAATATCTTAAAGATATGTTCGGCAGTATCGAAAAACTTAACGACGCATGGTGCATGGCGGTATCCGATATAAATAAATGCAACGACTTTATGCAAAATACTTGCATAAATAGCAAGATAGCGTTAAACTATTCCGAGACGGCGGCAAACTGCTTGGGTAGCGCTCCCATGCCGAATAACTTTAATTACCGCAAAGCGCTTGTCGGCAGGACGGAAACAGTCCATTACTAAGCGTTCATGTCGGCAGAAAAATAATCATAAAGGAATAACCCATGGAATCAATAGTATTAGGCGACATCCGCGTACAGCTTTTGAGTAACGATATAGTTCGCGTCGAGTACGGCAAAAACGGCAAGTTCGAGGACAGGAACACGTTCTTTATCCCTAATAAGTCCGATTACGCCGAAACGTCCGTCGCGCATACCGCGGAAGAGAACGTTATTTGTTTCGGCGAGTACGAACTGTACATACCCGAAAACGCGAAAAATCTTTCCGGCGTGCGTTTGGAAAAGAACGGAAAAAAAGTTTATACATATAAAAAGCTTGCCAACAGCGGCGAGCTTCCGCCGCTTGACAAAACGCCCGAAACCTTTGCTTTGAGCGACACGCCGAGAATAATCGTGCCCGACGGCGGATATTCGGCAAACAGAACGGGCGAATACGAAATAGAAGAAAACGTACAGGATATTTATCTGTTGCTGTGCGGCGGCGACGCGAAAAAACTGCGTAGGCTTTACG
>CATKFJ010000174.1 GCA_949747725.1 uncultured bacterium | reverse complement strand
GTTTGCCACCACAGTCGGATCTCTCACGTCGTTTATAATGATAAGCTTGCCGCTTACCGTGGAGGGGATATATGCGTCGGGCAGTCCGCTCGGCGTGTACTGTGCGGTCATACTGTTTGCTATGTATGCGCTCAGCTTATTCGCGCACCGTAAAAATCTTGTCAAAACGTTTTCGGGCACAGAGGGGCGCGTAGTCCTTGTTAAGAATAGAAAACGGCATGCGCATGCCGACCGCGACGCTGTCTACGAACAGTATATCGTAGTCGAATGATCCGAACGTCGGTTCCTTTCGGAGGGAAATATGACTGATATAAAAAAGCGCGCCGAGCGCAACGGCAAAGTAAACCGAACGATATCTCAGATAAAACAGACCGTTGCAAAGCTCGAACGCATGAAAGACGAATATTTGCAAAAGGCGGTCGCCGCCAAGGCTCGGGGCGAAACGGGTTCGTATAACCTTGCCAAGAGCGGACTGAACGCTACGCTGTCGCAGTTAAAGCGTTCCAAAGAAATGTTGCTCAATATCGAAATAACGGCAGAACTGCAGAGAATGGGCGAAGTGAACGCCGATTTTCTTACGGGGATGTCGACTATCGCCAAGCGCATAAATAAGATAAATAAACAGTCCGATTTTGTCAAACTGCAAAAGGAAATAGAAAACGCGTTGAGCGGAATGGAAGAAGCGCAAGCCGGATTGGACGGTTTTTTGCAGAACTCGGACGCGGCGTTTGCGACTATTGCGCAGTCGCCGTCGGCGCTGACCGACGAGGAGATAGACAGGCTTGTGGACGGAAAAACGACCGAAAAAGAGCTGCTTATGGATGAAGAGATAGAGCGGCTTGCTCGGTCTGCCGTTTCGGGTAAAAAACAAACTCCGCGCAACGGCGGAGGCGGTAATGCGTCGGATCTGATCGCGCAGCCTGTAAATGCGCCCGACGGGAGGGAGCTATGAGCAAAGAAAGTAAACGCATAAAAGAGCAAATGCTTGTAAATCAAGCGATAGCGTCTATAAAAAAGCAGCTCGGCAACCTCGAGAGCAGTCGTAAAAAATATATCGCGGCGGCGATATCGGCGCGAGAGAACGGGATATCTTCCCAATACAATCTTGCCAAGAATGCCATTCGTATCGTTACGGCGCAGAAAACGGTCGTCGAGCAAATGTTGTTAAACCTTCAGTTGAGCGCTCAGATAAAGGACGTGTCCGAAATGACCAAATCGTTTGCCGACGGCATGAAACTTTTGTCCGGCGCGATATCCGATACTACCGACGGGCTTAATTTCGAAAAAGTATCCAAACAGATGAATAAGGCGATGATATCCACTCAGATAAAGCAAGCCGAGGCGGATGCGTTTTTGGACGCAACGCAGAGCGGTTTCGAATCGTTTGCGTCGGTATCGGGCGACGTGTCCGAGGATGAAATAGACAGATTGATCGACGGCGAAATGACCGGACTTTCGGGGCTTGACGATGAAATTTCGGCGCTCGAAAACAAGATAAAGACGGGAATAGGCGGTAACGCATAATGGATGTCGGGTTGGAACTTGACATGTTTCGGGACGCTTACGACAGCGGAGTAAAAGCGTCGCGGTCGGGCGATATAGACGCCGCCAAACGTCATTTTCTCAAAGCGTCGAATATCATGGCGGAGCTGTCCGAAAAAGTCAAACCGCCGCTCGACGTCACGTATAAGGAACGTGCGGTCAAGCTAAAGTACATTGCCGAAAACATCACCGAAAAGGAATCTGCGTCGTACGACTGCGACGGCAATAACGAAACGACGACGCGGTTGTTGCAACTGTCGATGCCGACCGAAAAAATTTCGTTCGACGATATTATAGGACTTGACGAAGCGAAAGCGGCAATACACAGATTGCTTATAGATCCGCTTAAAAATCCCGAAGCTTATAAAAAATACGGACTTAAAGCCGGCGGATTCATTCTGCTCGAGGGTCCGCCGGGTACAGGCAAAACAACGTTTGCGAAAGCCGCGGCGTGTGAAATAGATCTGCCGTTTGCCGAAATAAACGCCAACGCTCTTGTCGATTCTTATATAGGTAAAACAGGCAAAAATATAGACACGCTTTTTACCGAAGCGCGTTCGCTTGCGCGCAAACAGGGCAAGCCCGTCGTTTTGTTTTTGGACGAACTCGACTATCTTGCGCAAAAACGCGGAGGGGACAACAAAACGGCTGCGGAGGCTGTGCCTACGCTTATCAAGCAAATGGACGGGTTTTCGACTACCGCCGACGACCTTGTGCTGATTGCCGCCACCAATATAAAATCGTCGCTCGATCTCGCGGTACTCAGTCGGTTTCGAAACGTAATAAATATTCCGTTGCCCACACTCGACGAAAGGATACGTATATTCGATTCCAAGCTCGGAATGCTCGAGCCCGAAGATAAGGCGGCATTGGATCTCAAGCGCGCCGCAGAGCAGTCGGAAGGTTTTTCGGGACGCGATATCAGTCAAGTCGCGCTCGACCTGAAAAATTGTCTTGCCGCGCGCGATGCAAAAATACGCGCAATAGATATGCCGATAGGCGAACTGCTTATAAGCTTGATAGAAAAACGCTGTATAGGTAATAAGTAAAATTTCGTATACGGAAAATACGGTTTACAGCGGAAATTCAATATTGCCGCGCACGGACATGCGGAAAGGATCGTGCGCGGATATTTTTATGTGCAAAATTTTAAAACTCGGTCTACTGTAGAGGAAATTCGCATAAATTAAATCGTATTCAAGGTTGGCGGAATAATCGGTTAAGCTCCGACATACATATATGTAAGCAATTAACCGAAGCCTACGGGAGGTAGTATGGAAGAGTACGACGTTTATAACG
>CATKFJ010000173.1 GCA_949747725.1 uncultured bacterium | reverse complement strand
ACCATTTGAAATTGGCTTTTGCTATAAGCCCGAGCATTACCCGTACGGCGATATATCCCGATGCGAATGCCGCCGCCGCACCGATAAAAATACTGAACCAATCGATCTGCGCCATCGCGCCCGCTTGAGCGACGTCGAGTATGCTGAGAAACAGCGATCCCAATATAACGGGAACGCTCATCAAAAACGAAAACGTCGCTATATGCTTGCTATTCGTTCCGGCAACCGTTCCGCCGAAAATAGTAGAACCGGAACGCGAAACACCCGGAAAAACTCCGATGCCTTGCATTACGCCCATTGCGATAGCGCCGCCCCAACCGAGGTCTTTCGGTTTTTTATTACGCTTGGCTACTATCTCGCTTACAAGCATTATGACCGCCGTAAACAGGAAGAAAAAACACAAATACGTTGCCGTAGAAAAATAATCCTCTATATAGTCTTTAACGGCAAAACCTACGACAACCGCAGGGATAGTCGCTACTACAAGCATAAATAACTTTTTGAACGGTTTTTTAAACAGTTCCAGAATGGGTTTATACAGAACGATAACTACCGCAACAAGCGTTCCAACATGCGCAAACACGTCGAACATAAGATTAAACGATGCGTTAACGCTGCTGTTAAGCCCCATCAATTCTCGGACGAGTATAAGATGACCGCTCGAAGACACGGGTAAAAATTCAGTCAAGCCTTGGACAAGCCCCAATATCATGGCTTGCCACCAAACCATATTCACTTGTCACCTCCTGCCTTCACAAAATCCGTCGCTTGAATTATAATATTAACGCGACCTGTTTTTTATACCGACCGAGTTTAAGCGACGGCATTCTTTTCTGCATGCTCGCCGTCTGTCATCTTGGCTTCAGCTTCCGCCGCACGGATGCTCGACTCACGCTCTTTTATAGCTTGATCGCGCGCCTCACGCGGCACAACGTCAAATACTTTCTTTTCTATGCCCGTTTCATCCTCTGCCTCGGCGATCTTTTTCAGTTCGGCAAGATCGCTGTCGAATTTCTTTCTGTTAATGTTTTCGAGCTTGGTAACGAAGATACCCTCATGCATAGTCTTATCTACCTGTTCCTTATCGTAGCGCAATTCCTCGAACAGCTTTTCGCCGGGGCGCAAACCCGATATTACGATATTTATATCTTTATTGGGAACATAACCGTTAAGACGTATCAGATTGCAAGCAAGATCGTAAATATACACAGGCTCGCCCATATCGAGAACGAACACTTCGCCGCTTGACGCAAGCGCGCCCGTT
>CATKFJ010000172.1 GCA_949747725.1 uncultured bacterium | reverse complement strand
GGAACACCGCCTCGGTATTGCCGCTGCCGATTAGCTCGTACACCTGCGGGTCGTCGTACCCGAGCTTTACGAAATCTATTTCTTCGCCCGAAGTCTGCTTTATATAGTCCGTTGCTTTTTTTATGTCGGTCAGCGTTGTCAGACCCAAAAAGTCCATTTTCAGCAGTCCGAGTTCTTCGTCGACAATCATGTCGTACTGCGTGACTATAACGTCTTCGTTTGTACGCGAAAGCGGAACGTGATCGGCTATAGGATCGCGGCAGATTATAACGCCGGCGGCGTGCATTCCTATCTGTCGCGGCATACCCTCTATCTTTTCCGCCATATCCAAAACGCGTTTCGCGGTAGGGTCGTTGTTATACAACTCTATCATTTCGGGCACGCCGGGGATAGGCTTGCCCTCTTTATCCGTGCCCCTGCCGAGCAGATCTTTTATATGCATTTTTTCCGATCCGCGCGGTATCATTTTCGTAATGTTGTTCACTTCCGAAAACGGCAGATCGAAAACGCGTCCGACGTCCTTTATAGCCGCCTTTGTAGCCATGGTTCCGAACGTCGCTATCTGCGAAACGTTTTTCTCTCCGTACTTGCGCGTAACGTAATCTATTACTTCGCCGCGTCTGTCTACGCAAAAGTCTATATCGAAATCGGGGTTGCTTACACGCTCGGGATTTAAGAAACGCTCGAAAATAAGCGCGTACTTTAACGGGTCGATCTTGGTTATGCCTATAGCGTACGCGACGATACTGCCCGCGCCGCTGCCTCGCCCGAGTCCGACGGGGATCCCCTGACTTTCGGCATAGTTTATAAAGTCCCAAACTATAAGGAAATAGTCTACGAAATGCAATTTTTCCACTATTCCAAGCTCGTATTCGGCGCGTTCTCTTACCTGATCGGTTATCTCGCCGTAACGCACTTTTAATCCGTCGAAAGTGAGCTTACGCAAGTATTGCTCGCTCGTTAAACCGTCCGGCGGCGTGTATGACGGCAACAACGGTTCTTTTTTAATAAAATACGGATCGCATTTATCGGCTATTTCAAGCGTAACGTCAAGCGCGTTTTCATACGGCAAAGCCGCATACATCTCGTCGTAATTTTTAATGTAAAACTCGTCAGTCGGGAAGTATTTATCGTCGCTCATGCGCTCTTCCGACATACCGCCGTCGTTTGCGTTATCGTCGTCGTTTTCAAGCGTGTTGTGGAAAGATATCGCCATCAATACCTTTTGCATTTTAGCGTCCGCTTTGGTGAGATAATGCGCGTCGTTGGTGGCAACCACCTTAACTCCGTTTTCCTCGGCAAGCCGTATCAGGTGCGGCAAAACTATCTTCTGTTCCGCAATATTATGGTTTTGTATTTCGATGTAGAAATCCTCGCCGAACACCGACTTAAACTTCTTTATCCAACCGTCGGCGGCGTCGAAATCTTTTTTTAATATAGCTTGCGGTATAACGCCGGCAACGCATGCGGACAAAGCTATAAGTCCTTCGCTATGCTCTTTTATGCACTCGAAATCTACGCGCGGTTTGTAATACATACCGTCGGTAAAACCGCTCGACACTATTTTTATAAGGTTGTGATACCCCGTTTCGTTTTTGGCAAGCAGGATAAAATGGCTGAGCTTGGGCGGCGCGCCGTTGGCGCCTTTCTCTTTTATATGCATGTTTTCGGTCATGTAAACTTCGCAACCGATTATCGGTTTCACCTTAAACGGACGGCGTTCCGCCATAAACCGCAAAAAGTCCGCGTCTTTATCGGTATACTTGACCGCAGCCTTTAAAAACTCGATAGTCCCGTACATATTTCCGTGATCGGTCATCGCGATAGCCGGAATATTCAATTCGTCGCACAGCTTGAAAATCTTGTCGGTACGAACCGCGCCGTCAAGCAATGAGAATTCGGTATGAACGTGTAAATGCGCAAAAGGTTTCATTGTTTCTCCGTATATTCGATCTTTTGTGATCCTTACTGTCCGATAGATCAGCAGGCTATTGTTTACGCTGTTTCAATGCGGCGGCGATATCCACTATTTTATCATACCTATGTTTAAGTCCCGATTTGGATATTCCGAGTTCGTACGCAAGCTCCGACAACGTTTTATCGGGTGAATTGCGCCGAGCGTCCGCCGCCTCCAACAGTTTCGGACTGAGCGTATCCAATCCCGATACTTTGTCTATATACTCTATCGCTTCCGAAACGTCTACCGCAGCATTCGCTGTACGCGTCATATTGGCAAGCTCGCAGTTTATCCGCCTGTTAACGTCCTTTTTAAAAGACAGCGTGATCACCGTATCGGTAAGTTTCAGAACAAGATTATCGAGCCGCATAAGCGCCAGACAATTGCAGACGTTTTCGCTGTCCTTGGCGTATACGACATATTTATCGGAGCGCATCATTTTATGCACGGTTATTCCGCACTTAAAAAGCAAGTCGGTAAGCTCGTCCGCAAGGCTCTCGCTTACTACCGAAAACTCGAGATGATATCCGCCGCCCGTCTTGCCTTCCGCGTCGGCATCGGCAGCCGCCTCGCGTACCGAAAAACTGCCGCAACCCAAAAACATTCCTCTAACAAACGCGTGAATGAGTTCGCCGTACCGATCGGGAATGCTTACCACCTCGTACGAATCGGATTCGGGATCGAAAATACCGAGCATGCGCAGCAGTTTTTCGCAATCGGCATAAACAAACTCGCTCTCGTCCGATTTGGGTCGCATTTTAAACTGCCTCAGCATAGCCGCGGCAATGTATTCGCGCACGAAATCGGTCTGACAGTCAAGACCGAGCGTCAGTCCGCTGCGCAGCGAAATGGAAAGCGACATGCACGACCGAACAAATCCGGCGATAAGAGCCTCGCGCTCGTCGTTTCGCAGTTTCTGCTGCGTTATTTCTTTTTTTACATCAAGTCCGCTTATCGTCGGCATTTTACTCCGTCACGCACTCAAGCGTTTTATCTTTACTTTTTCGCGCGGCTTTAAAGTTGGGCGAACGAAAATCAGGCAACCCGTCCCAATTTGCAATAAGCTCGTAAGGGATTCCGCACTCTTTAATCATCTGTTCGCCGAACGTCATTTTACCTACGTCTTTCGGATCGTGAGCGTCCGAATTGCATATAAACTGTACGTCCGCGCGCACCATTTGCTTTATTTCGTTTTCGGTCAAGCTTTTATGTCTGCCGTTCAATTCGATATACACGCCTTTGGAACGAGCGTATTTAGCCACTTCCACCGCGTCAGCCATAATGCCTCGGTTGAGATGCCCTATAAAATCGATCGGGTATTCGTCGATCATGCGCTTATATGCGGCGGTGTTATGCGCTATCAACTCTTTACGTGAAGGCAAAAATTTAAAAATAACGTTACGCGTCCAAAACATCATATTGCCGAACAGTTTAGGAGTTCCTATAAAAGCATGATAGCCGCCCTGTATGATTTCAAGCTCGTCTATGACGTTCTGCGAACATTCTATGAACGGCGGATAGGGTTGTCCGTTTTTGTCTTTTTCGGACAGATCGCCGCTTTTGGGGTTAAGGTTGTTTTCAAGACCTGCATACACCTTTATTCCGCCGACTGCTTTTTCCGCTTGCACGCAATCGGCTTTGAGCCGAGCATACGCGTCCTCGCCCTCTACGCCGTACACATGCTT
>CATKFJ010000171.1 GCA_949747725.1 uncultured bacterium | reverse complement strand
GCTCTTCCGATCTCTATATTGATTCGACGGATATTACGGTGGAAATTTTGTCAAACGTAAGTATGACCGTTACGATAAAAAATTCGAGCGGAACGAGCGTAGGGTCGGGGAATAAGAAAGCGACTGCGTCGAATTTGACCGAGGGAACATATACGGTGTCTATATCCGGTAGCGGCGGAGGTCCGATCAACTCGCGTGCGGGATGGTCATACGGTTTCAGCGGTTCGTTTACTTTCAATATAGACCAAGGCGCGCCAACGATAAACGGAGCGAGTACGTCTACAACGGGGAAATACACGAACAGCGCATTTACGGTTTCGGCATCGGATAGCGGTTGCGGCGTAAAAGCTATGTATATGAAAGTTCCGAATAACAGCACGTTTTATTCGGTGGGTGCTTCTACAACGGTAAACAAAGGGAGCGCAAACGGTAGATATACCTTTTATGCGGAAGATAATGCGGGCAACAAGTCGGGGTATTATTATGTGAATTTCGACGATACGCCGCCTACACTGAGCTGTTCGGGCGCGAGCTTCGGCTCGAATACGAATAAGAGCTTTACCGTAAAAGCCGAAGATAATTCGGGAAGCGTAACGCTCTACCGTAAAGTAGACGATGGCAGTTGGACGGCAAGCGGAAGCAGCTTTACCGTGTCAGATACGGCAGAAGACGCAACATACTATTTTTATGCTGTCGATGAATACTACGGGAATAAGACAAGCGAGGTGTGGATAAAACTCGGCGCGGAATTAAGTGGCGAGTTCGTAAAGTCGGACAGCGACAACAGTGTGTATTTCACTTGGGACAGACCGTCTTGGTCGGCAACGCTCGATGGAGAGCCGTATACAAGAGGCGCGTGGATAAGAGCCGAGGGAGAACACATAATTAAGTTATCTTCCAAAACAAAGAGCGCGGTGTATCCGTATAAGATAGACCATTATTATGTTCAGATGTTGGAAAAGCCTACGTGTACGAACGGCGGCTATTTGCAGTATGATTGCATTCAATGCGGCAACAGTTACACCGATTATTCCATAGAAGAAACAGGGCATTACTACGTTGCATCCACGACAGTAGCAACTTGTACGAGCGGCGGCTATACCGTATATACTTGCACTCGTTGCGGCGACAGCTATACGGATAATTATACCAATCCGCTCGGACATAATTATGAAGCAACGTATATGCCCGCTTCTTGCACGGAGTACGGAAAGACGGTGTTTACTTGCCAAGTCTGTGGTAGCGGATATTATGAAACGGACGGAACGCTTCCTACGGGGCATAACTACACCAACGAAGTAATAACCGCGCCGACGTGTACGACGGACGGACTGCGGCGTAGCACTTGCGAGATTTGCGGCGACGTCTTCGATACGAAAATAACCGCCAACGGGCATAGCTATTCCATTACAGAATCTATTACGATAAAAGGCAAAACCACAAGGACATATACATGTTCGGTTTGCGGACACAGTTATAAACAAGAGCTTGGCGATCAGTACGAGGAGGTAACGAGTTACGTTGAGTATCTGTTTGAACGGTATGAGCCTTATATGTGGTGGGTGCTGCTTGCTTCGGCGGGAGTATGGAGTATAGTAATCGGCGTGATGATAGCCATAGCGCAGAAGAACGAGGACAAGGAGAAAGCAAAGAAGATGCTTATAAACTACGTCATCGGTTTGGTTGTAATAGCTGTAATAGTCGTTGCTTGCCCGTATTTGATAAAAGGAATAGCGGCGCTTATAACATAAGAAAGTCGGTAGGGATGCGCTCGAAAACGAGCGTATCCCGTAGCCGAAAAATTTTCCTCGAAAAGTTTATAAAAAAACTTGACATTATCGTGATATCACGATATAATAGAGAAAACTAAAACATTTGGAGGTAGGATAATGGAAGCGCAGGAAATCATAAGAAAAGCGGACGCGGGCGAGGGACTTACGGTAGAAGAAATTAAAATCTACCGAGAAGCGGTAAAACCCGTAAAGCACGTATACGGAAAATACGGTACGCTTAAACGCAAGTATCTCGAAGAAAAGGGGATAGATTGGACGATTGCCGATTTGCCGACCTATCTTCACGGTGTAGATAAGCAAGCGGATGAATTGGAAGAAACGATGCGGGCGAAGCTCGCTCGTGACGAGCGGTTTACGCGGACGGGCAACTATATAGAAGATTGCCGCAGACTGAACGAAATGCAACGGCTCATCGAAGAAGAAATTCTACACGAAATCGTGTATGTGGCATAAGGAGCGATAAATGGAAAAGAAACCGGAAACGCCGATGCGGAAAGCGCGGCGAAAGTACGAAGAAGTAAACAAAGAGTACCGCGACCAAGCAACGAAGCAATTCAATACGCGGCTGTCGCGTGAAACGCACGATGAAATATGCGACTTTCTCAAAAAGCACCGCATAACGAAAGTAGAACTCATATACGCAGGGTATATGGCTCTGCAAACTCAGTATGGCCCGAAAACAACCGAATAAACGAATTAAGTAGCGATGGCGTATGGCCCTCGCTACTTTCAGTTATACGGCAAAAAATATTTTTGAAAGGAGCAAAACAATGGCAAAAGTAGGGATATATATTTATACATCACGGGGCGATGTGCTTATAGAACCGCAAATGAAAAAGTTGCAAGATTACGCAAGCGCACATGGCGACGTAGTTGTAAATAGATATTTGGATCGAGGATACGTGGGCGGAAAAAGGTGTAGAGCGGCATTAAACCGTTTAATGCAAGATTGCGCGGAGGGCAAATTGGAGAAAGTATTGGTTTTTCGCGTAAGGCATTTGAGTCTAAACGGCAATGAGTTTTTCAAAATATACAAACAAATTACCGAGAATAACGTGGCGTTAGATATATTGGAAGACCCTGTTGACAAAAATATCCTAAACCGCTTGGAAATTATAGGTGTTTTACAAGGAAATATCAAGCGCACTTCCCAAGAGTTTATTCTTGCGGGATATCAAGCTCTTGTAAATGCGCATGGCTCCAAAATATCTGAGTAGGTAACGATAAAAGCGATATTCGCTTTTATATATACACAATTTAATATTGCCGAACGGCATAACGAAGAAAGACATCGAAAGATGCGAGCGTTTCAAAGTTATGCCGTGTGCACTTGCATCTTTCAAAGGAGTGAAAGTTGGAAGCAACGGCAGAACAAGAAAAATATAAAAAAGAATTTACTTACCTTGCGGCGTATTCGCTTATAAAGCAAG
>CATKFJ010000170.1 GCA_949747725.1 uncultured bacterium | reverse complement strand
GCGTGTTCGACACGCCGCCGAAGATAGGCGACGGCGTCGATCGGAATAAATCCGACGAGAATGCGAAGGACGTGTTCGACGAGTATCCGGACGATAAAAAGAAAGACGCCTGCGCAAACAAGTCGCCCGTGACGGTCGAAAACCGTACGAATAAAGACGCGGCTAATCTAAAGCTCGCCGTATTTCTGATTATCAATTTCGTTACAGGCTTTGCGTTTGTGATAGTCGCCGCCGTCGTTTGGATAGTTCTCGGCGCGGTTGTTGCGGCGTGCGGCGGTATATGCGTGGGCGGCGCAGCTATGGTCGTAGTTTCGTTCGGACCGTTGTTCGGCGGTGCGCTCGGGTCGGGGTTGGTGCATCTCGGCGTGGGGATCGGATTTATAGGTTTCGGAATATTAGGCGTGTACGGTTGTGTGTGCATTATAAGGATGTACGCTAAGTTTACTTCGTATTGTTTTAAACAACTGCGCGCATAGGAGAATATTACAATGAAAAAGAGTTTGAAAAAGTTACTTATAGTTGGCGGCGCGTTTTCTGCCGTGGGAATAATAATCATGCTTATCGGGTTCGCGTCGATAGGTTGGGATCCGAAAAAGCTCGACGCAGCCGAGTACACTGCAAAGACATACACAGCGCCGTCCGATATGAATATATCGCGTGTGGAAATAGACGTAGCTTCGTTTCCCGTTGTAGTTACGGGCGGCGACGGCGTTGCGCTCGATTATTACGAGGCGTCCGATTCGGTCGTTTCGGTAACGGACGACGACGGTGTGCTTAAAATAACCGAAAAACATACTTACAATCCGTTCAAGTCGGGCGTATTCAATCTTCGTTTCGATCGCAAGTACATGCTTACGGTTAATTCGGGAATGCAGTTCGATATAAAGAGCCGAAACGGAAATATAGTGTTCGACGGTTTGGAATCGGAAGAGTTCGGTTTGAACGTGTCCAACGCCGACGTGGTTTTTAAAGGATGTTCGGTGGATAATCTCGATATTGAATCGTCCAATGCCGATATTGAGTTCGAGGGGTGCAAGCTCGGCGACGTCGCCATAGACGTGACTAACTGCCATATGAGAGTGACGGATACTTCGGGTAAAGATTTTACGGTAAAGTCGACCAATCTCAACGCTCGGTTCATTCGCTCGGCGTTCGATAATTTGTCGCTCGACTCGATAAATCTCGACTGTAACGTGACGAGCGGCGAGTATGCAAGTATCGTCATGCGCGGTACTAATACGGACGTCGATATCGAAAACGTCGTTGCGGACAGGGTGGATATGAGCGGCGCCAATCTCGACGCGGATATCGTGATATCAGGCGACTTTGCCGAATACAGCGTACAGACGCAAGGCAAAAATATGCCGTCGGACAGAGTGGGAAACACGGATAAAATAATAAAGCTGTCGGGTACGAATAACGACGTAACGCTTAAATTCGTATAGATGGATATATGAATTTTAACAAAGAACCCCTCGCATTGAATGCGAGGGGTTCCGAATTTTTACGGTATTGCGTCGGTTATCGAATTTGCTTGCGGTAGGCGTCCGGCGATACTCCAACTTTCTTTTTGAACAGTGACGAAAAATAGTTTTGTTCGCAAAAACCGAGCGTTTCGGCTATTTCGCTGATGCGCATGGACGACGTTGCAAGCATATCTTTGGCAACGTTCAGTTTGTTTTCTATATAATAGACGTACGGCGTAACGCCGTAATATTTTTTAAACTCGCTTATAATATGCGCTTTGGATACCACAAGAGTTTCCGCTATCTTGTCCACGGTTATATTTCCGTAAAGGTTGTCGTCGAGCATTATCTTTGCCTGTTTCGCAACCGATGAAACATGAGATTTGGTGTTTTCCGACTGCGCGACTTTGTTTATCATGCGAAATATAATATCTGCGACGGTGTAACAAATATCGTCGTTGAACGATGTGTTTTCGGCGATGTGGAACAGTTCGTAAAACAGCGCTTTGCAACCCGAATTTTTAAACACTACTTTTCCGTCTATAGAATAGGCGCGCATTACCGTTTTTATTATATTGCCGTGGACGTTTATCCATATCTTTTCAAACGGGTCCGATTTTTCCGCATAATATTTATGCGTAGATCCGTACGGAAGAATATACATGTCGCCGGCGTTGACTGTGTATTCTTTGCCGTCGCATACTATATGCCCGACGCCGCTCAAGATATATTCGAAAATAAAATAATCGCTGTGTTTGCGTTCGATATAATAATCGGGGTTGGGGTGAGTAATGCCTATACTTTCTACGCGAATGGGCAGGTTGTGACCGCCGACGAAATGCGTTATGTCTTCGTCGGAAACATCGCCGTATTTAATATTGTCGAACGGATCGATTAACCGTTCTTTTGAGTTGTGAATCATTTTGTTTTAATCCTCTTGCAAAAGGAAAGGTAAGGCGGAGATTTACTAATGCTTATATTTTCATGAATTTTACTTATTTAATTTATATGTGAATCCATTATAATAGAGATATAGACGGTTGTCAAGTAAAAATTTTATAAGGAGAAAATCGATGTCCGCACGTAAAGGTAAATTCAAGAGGTTTTTGTCTATGATGTTGGTTTCGATCATGACTTTGCCGTTCGGAGTGTCTGCGCTTACCGCATGCGGCAGTACCGACAACGGTGTAGACGAACCGCCTCCGTCGGAGCCGGATCCTATTATTCCCGACGATCCGGACGATCCTACCGTTCCCGACGAACAGCCCGAACGTTACGTTAGGGTGGGCGATATTCGTATAGGACTGATATCGGATACCGTGGTTCGAGTCGAGTATCGCGGCGCAAAGGGTTTCGAGGACCGCGATACGTTTTACATATCCAACCGCGACGCGGTAAAAGTTCCGTCGTACACCGTCGGCGTTGTCGGAGATCAAACAGTCATCGCCACTTCGGATTACAAGGTTTACGTGCCTAACGCCGCGTCGAGCCTTTCGGGCGTGCGCATCGAATCTGCGACGGGCGCGGAGCTGTGGCGGTACTTGGGCGATACTACGAGCAATGTGTATCTGCCGAGCCCGTCCGACGAACTCACCGCTTGGCAGTTAAACGATAATCCGCGCATTGTTCCGTCCGAGCACGGGTATTCTAACAAGACGGGCAATACCGCAATGCTTCAGGGCTGGGATTTTAACAATCAGGCGTCCGACTGTTATGTTTTTCTTCCGCAAGGCGATTATAAACGGTTTTGCGAGGACTATGTGCAATTGACGGGCAAAAGCGAGCTTATATCTTTGCAGATGCTCGGATATTGGGATTCGCGTTGGTACGCATACAGCGACAAGACGGCGATGCAGCAGATAGACGATTACATAAGCAAGGGTTACAGTATAGATATCCTTGTTATAGACAAGGATTGGCATGCCAATAACGGCATGGACGGCGTCGGTTACGAAGTCGATACAAACCTCTTCCCCAACATGTCGGGATTCCTCGATGAATGTCATAAAAAGGGCATCAACATAATGTTTAACGACCATCCCGAGCCTGTTAAGGGGACCGGCAATCTTCTCGACGGCGAAGAGGTGGAATACCGTAACGATTCGCTCACGATGATACTTTCGCTCGGTCTCGATTATTGGTGGTACGATCGCAACTGGGGCGTATCGCTAAATTCGATAGATCCCGATATTTCGGTTTATGCCGCAGGCATGTACGCGTTTCAATTCGTAACAGACGAGTATCTTCACAACAATATAAACGATATGAACGAGTACGCGGAACGCGCTTTGATAATGGGCAACGTGGACGGCTGTTTGCACGGGCGTTGGACTTATGCGTCCGATACTTCGGCACATAAATATACCATTCAGTGGACGGGCGATATAGCGACCGATACAACGGCGCTCTCTCAGGAGATTTATGCGTCGGTGTTCGGCGGCGCGGAAGTGGGACTTCCTTATATGTCGTCGGATATAGGCGGACATACGGCGGCGGTTTCGGACGACATGTATGTAAGATGGTTGCAGTACGGCGCGCTTTCCACGATATGCCGCGTACACTGTACCGCGCTCGATCTGATCGGGCAGGACGGACGTATGCCTTGGCTTTTCGGTGATACCGCCGAGAAAGTCGCGCATGAATATGTGGATATGCGTTACCGCTTGCTTCCGCTCTTTTATGCGCTTGCTCGGGAAAACTACGATACGGGACTCCCGATCATGCGCCGCACGGATATAGAATATCCCGAGTATGTCGAGGCGGCGCGCAACGATCAGTATATGCTCGGCAAAAATCTTCTTGTCGCACCCATCGCCGAAGGCGAAGTTCATGACGCGGTGCCGTCGTCGTGGCTGTCCACATCGGACGGCAAGCGCGGACTTGACGCTACGTACTTCGACGGTACGTCGCTCGGCAAAGCTAAGTTCAAACAAGTCGACTCCGCTATAGATTTCAATTGGGGCGTAGGCGGACCGCGCGGCATGGGTTCGGATAACTTCTCCGTTCGCTGGGAAGGATACATTACGATAGGTGACGCCGATTCCAAACTTATGCTCTATGCCGACGACGGTATAAGAATGTGGATAGACGACGTAAAAGTTATCGACGGTTGGGATGTATATGACAGACTTATCGCGACAGAACAGTATTATGCCGCAGGAAGCAAGCACAAGATAAAAGTGGAATATTTCGAGGGCGGCGGCAATGCGCATTGCTATATGTATTATTCGGAGCGCAATACCGACGGAACTTATAAACCCAATACGCGCACGGTGTTTTTGCCGGAAGGCACGTGGATAGACGTTTGGTCGGGTGCGCGATATGCAGGACCTCAGACAGTGACCGTGTCGCACGGGCTTGAAACCTCGCCTATATTCGTGCGCGAGGGCGGCGTGTTTGCGCTTGCCGAGAACATGGTAAACACTTCCGAGAAAGATTGGAGCAAGATGTCGCTCGATATCTACGCCGGAACTGAAAGCACCGAAACAACGCTTTACGAAGACGACGTTCCCACGCAAGCCTATAAGGACGGAAAATTCCGTAAAACTCTCATAACAAACGAATACGACGACGGCAAGTTCACCGTTACCGTCAATCCGGCGGAAGGCGAGTTTTCGGGCAGTCGCGCGTTTACCGAACGCACTTGGACGGTGCGCATACATTACCGTCCCGAATGGGGCAGAGTAAAGAGCGTTAAAGTAAACGGCAGACAGATATCGAAAGACTACCGCACTTACAAAAAGAGCAACGCGGCGTCGCCGTTTGCGTTCTCGGGCGCGTCGCGCGACAGTAACGTGTTCGAGTTTACTGTGACCGCGGGCGTTTACGACAAAACCTCTATAGTGTTCGAATTGACAGACGAGATAACTTCGCTCGACAGACCCGAGTATGACGACTCTTCCGCTGAGTTTACGCTGACCAATGAAGATGCGGGTGAAATGCTCGATCTTTCTCAAGACGTAATTGCGGACTGGGCATATTTCGGCGCGGACGAGGTGACGGGAGAAACCGTGCGTAAAAATACGGACACCCGTTATATAGGCGATCTCACAACGTACGCCACTACTACGATACTCGACTTTACGGCGTTGTACGTTTCGTGGACGGACGGCGAAGGCGATAGCGACAGGCAGTCGGCTGTAACTACGGGGCTTGTTTCGCAAAAAGATTTTGCACTTACATTCAAGACGGACTCGCAAAAACGGTACTATGTTATCAATCTCGGCGGTGAGAATTGCATAGCCAAGCTCACCGTAAAAGACCGAGCCGGCAATGCGAAAACGATAGAGTTCGGAAATCTGAACGGTTCATTCGGTTACCGCGCGGTCATAGAAGCAAAGAGCGAAAAAGCAACCGAAATAACCGCGACATACTCCGTGCTAGTAAGCCGTCGTAACGGTTTGGCAAGTCCGTCATACGTGAACATCGGTTCGGTGTATGTTGCAACGGCGCTTCCCGAGATAGTGACGACCGATTCCGCGGCTGTTACGGCTACGGCAACGGTCGAAAACAATCCGTCGTCGGTAAATCTTTCCGTTTCGACGGTTGCCGATCTTACCGTAGCCGATTGGCGTCAGTTCGACTCGACGCTCCAAGCCGGATATACGAGTAAAAACGGCGGTACTGCGTTGGGCAAAACGGTGTTTACTCAATCTCAGGACTTCGGAGATTACACAACTGCTTTCGGTTGGACGGACGGCGATACAACTCCGTCGTGTTCGGGTACTACGCACGGATTATGTTCGGTAAACGGCACGATATCGGTGTTTGTAAACGCCACGGCAAAAACGCGCAAAGTGCTTTTGTATGTGGGTGCGTTCAATGCCACGGGCACGGTAAAAGTGTACAACAGTAAAAACGAGCTAATCGCGAGCAGCGCATCGTTCTCGGCAACCGAGCCGGCGGCAACGCGGTTGGTGACCGTGAATATTAGCGCCGAAACGGATTCGATGATCATAATCAAAGTAGAAAGTTCGGAATCGGACGGCGGAAACGTATCGATCGCTGCGGTACAGGTACTCGAAACGGCTTGATCGTAATAGGTATGGAAATTCAACTTAATAGGAGGATTGTATGAGAAAAAGGATAGCGACAACGATAGCGCTCATAATAAGTGTGCTTTCGGTATGCTTAGTATTCGCCGCGTGCGGCGATCCTACGGACGAACCCGTAGATTACTCACTCGAAAAAACATCTGTAACGCTTAACATAGGTGAAACTTATCAGATAGCGTTTAACGGCGGCACGGTTCCGTCCGACGTGAAATATACGTCCGACACCGACGGAGTTTCCGTAAACGGTACGGGGCTTGTAACCGCAATAGCGCCGTGCACGGCAAATGTCACCGTCACCGTAGGCGGCAAGGAGCTTATTCTAAACGTCACGGTGGCGCACAAATATGCGCTCAATTACACCGACGAAACGCTTGCCGTAGGCGATACTCTGGCGCTTAGAGTGGTTACGACGCCCGATAAGCAAGTTTCGCCCGTATGGTCTGTCAGTCCCGCGACGGGAGTAGTGACCGTGGACGAAAACGGCAATGTCGAAGCTGTAGGCGTAGGTACAGCCGAAGTTAAAGCGACGGTGGACGGCAAAGAACTTACTTGTTCCGTTACGGTGCAAGCGGAGCCTGTGCTTTATGCGTATATGCTTAACCACACCAAACTAACTCTCGAAAAGGGTCAAAAGTTCTTGCTCGAATTAGAGTGCTCGCCCAATCATGCGTTCGACGCGGAATGGGAATCGAGCGACAGCAATAAAGTTCAGATAACAGTCGGCACGGACGACGATCGCAATTGCACGGCAGACGCAAGATCGGCAGGCACGGCAACCGTCAGCGTTAAGGTAGACGGAAACATTGTCGCGTCGTGCGATATCACCGTAATAGAATATGTTTATACCGTTGAAAACAAGCTCGAAATAGACTACGGCGATACGACCGCCAAAGTTACCGCGTCGGTAAGCCCGTCCAAAGTCACTGACTTTACATACTCTGTCGCGAATGACAACGGTGTAATAACGGTCAACGAAAACGGCGGCATCACTACCGTGGGCGTAGGTACGGCAGTTGTTACGGTAAAAGACGGCGAAAACGTCGTGGGTGCTTGCGAAGTAAAAGTCAATCCGCTTATCGAACTGGCAGAAACGATGTTCCTCCATGCCGGCGACAGCGCCGCGCTCGAACTCACGCTATTGCCTGAGGGGGGGCAACATACCAAATCGTTCGAAGTGGTACAGGGCACGAGCATTGCACGCGTTACGCAAGAGGGCGTTGTGACCGCGCTCAAAAACGGTAAGGCTGTAATAAAGGCGACGGTAGACGGAAAAGTGCGCAATTGCACGGTAACCGTTACCGACGTAATACTCAGATCGTACGATATAGACGAACTCGAAACTGATAGGAACAATCCCGTAAGTCTCTCGGACGGCGCGGAGTATTGGGAACAGTATATCGCTCACGACGAGATAAATCATAAAAAATACGACTCTATCGAAGAGGATATTATCGATCGCACTCTTCCCACCGTCAAAGTCGGCGAACACTATCTGCCCGATTACAAGGCGTGGATAGCGTGGAACGGCGGCGCGAGCGGATCGGATTGCGATTGCGGACAGTGCCGTAAGAGCACCCAAAACGGCGGCGACGGCGGTTGGACGGACGACGGCACAAAGGCGTATCTTACGGGCAACGGCATGACGCACGACGGCACGGCAATATCGTTTGATATAAAAGTATTCCCGGGCGTATCCGATATAAAGATATACGCAGGCACGCACTTCACTTCCTGCGAAGTAAAGATCTCGGTCGGCGGCTCCGTTCTTCAATCGAAGACGTTCGGCAGCACGGTGTCTACGGCAAATGTTATAACAGCAACGTTGGACGTAAAAGAGGCTACTGTGGTAAGGATAGTACTTACCGCGACGAATACGGCAAGCAACGGATTTATTTCGTTAGCCGGAGTGTCCGTTTCGGGCGACGTTTACAGATTGAATAAGTATTCGGCGCGCTTGCTCCCGAACGCGGAAGAAACGATATCCGTCACCGAAAACGGCGCGCCGTTTACGGAAGGCGTTACGTTTAAGTCTGACGATCCCAATGTGGCTACCGTTGACGCCTACGGCAAAGTTAAGGCTGTAGCTTTCGGTACTGCGGTGATCACCGTCAATGCCAACGGCAGGATACGCAAGTTCAATGTGGAAGTTTCCGACTACGAGTATTCGCTCGATACGGATAGCGTGACGCTCATTACAGGAAAAACACATCAAATAGTAGTTAATTCCAACCCCGTAGGATCTACCGCCAAAGCGCAGTATACTTCAAACTCCACGGGCATCGCTACGGTATCCGATACGGGTCTTATAACTGCCGTTGCCGAAGGCGAAACAACGATAGACGTCAAGATCGGCAACAGCACTTTATCGGTAAAAGTATCGGTAGCGCCTAAAGTCGCCGTAAACGTTTCGAACAGAAGTTTCGTAGGCGATTGGGTGGAGCTTACCAATCCCGAAGTCGTTTATTGGGAATACTATCTGTACGACGAAGTAACTTCTCCCAACGGCAAGACCGATTTGATTCAAGGCAATATCAGCGGCAAGAAAGGCGAAGAGAACAGCTACGGCGCGTTCGTCAACTTTGCCGACGGCAGTCCCAAGAATAATTCGTATGACGACGCGGCGTTCAGAAAATACAGTTGCGGAAGCGAGTACGAATTTACCGTGACCGTGCCGATCGGACATCACGAGATCCGCGTGTATACCGGCGCTTGGGAAAATACGGTAAACAAAACGGCGCTGTACGACGGCGATAAAGAGCTTAAATCGGTCACGCTCGAAAAGGTGAGCGGAGGCCGAAGCGAGCTTGTGATTTTCGATACCGTATCTGACGAAACGACCGAGCTCACGCTCAGGATCACTGCGCAGGAAGGCGACAATTGCCGACTTATGGCAATAGCAATCGTAGATATGAGCAAAGTCACCCAATCGGCGACGACGGTTGCTTATAACGAAAACAGATCGTTCGAGCTGACGGGCGTCGGTAACAGCAAAGTCAATCTTTCGGAAACGGGCGATCTCGATTGGATAAAATATCATGTGGAAAACGCTCCGGGCGGTGAAGGCGACGGCAATACCAAGCATATCCGTAAAGCGCTCGGCAACGACGAAACGAGATATATCGGCGACGTAACGGGCATTAACGGAAACAAGGGCTGGGATTATAAAGCCGCAGTTACATGGAACGACAATGACGGCGAGATAGATACGGCAGCAGGCAAAGACGGTAATCTGGATAGCGGAGCAGGACATAACAACTTCGTTATAGCCGACGATAAATGCGATCTGGCCGTCAAGGTGGATCGAAACGTAAAAACGGTCACGCTTTACGTAACGGCGTATGTCGCCACGTACGGGCTTGCCGTTATCGATTCGAACGGCAATCTGCTGGCGTCGCATGCGGTGCTGTGGCAGGATGTAAACACATTGAACGACAGCAGAGCATTTGCGGTTTCTTTCGATATATCTGCCGAGGCGGAAGAAGAACTGACGTTCAGACTGTTTAAAACATACGGCGCTAACGTTGGCATTGCGGCGGTGTCCGTCGGAGGCTGATCGCGCCGAAAAAGCGTATGCAGTATAATGACATGAAAACGTTCCCTCGAGTATTGATGCTCGAGGGAACGTTTTTTATATGCGGCGATCGACAAATACTTAATATCGGTTTAAAATCCTATTTCGCGCAGCGCAGATCTGAGAGTGCTCGCCGAGTCGGTCAGAGCGTTCATTTCCGTTTTCGACAGGTTGATGTCGATAACGTCCTCCACACCGCCCGAGCCGATAAGCGCGGGGACGGATATATAAATATCGTTTAAACCGTAGTGCCCGTTGACTAATGTGCTTACCGGCATTATTGAATGTTCGTCGCGTACTATACTTGCGCATATGTGCGTGGTTGCACATGCGATTCCGTAGTAGGTAGCGCCTTTGCGGTTGATTATTTCGTATGCCGAGTTTTTAACGTCGTTCTCTATAGCCTTACGGTTTTCGTCGTGACGCTCATAACCGCAGTGCGAGCAATACGTGTCAAGCTCTATTCCGCCTACATTGGCGCTCGACCACACCGCAAGTTCGCTGTCGCCGTGTTCGCCGATAACGAATGCGTGCACGCTTTTTGGATTGACGTTGAGCCGCCGCCCCACAAGAAATTTGAGCCGTGCGGAATCCAATACCGTGCCGCTTCCGAACACGCGATTGTGCGGATAGCCCGACAGCTTGTATGCCACATACGACAGCACGTCTACCGGGTTGGACACAACGAGAAGGAATGCGTCGCGGTTGTATTCGGTTATTTGCGGGATAATTGAGCGGAATACCTCGGTGTTCTTTTTAATGCAGTCCAACCGAGTTTCGCCCGGTTTCTGCCCGACGCCGGCGGTGATTATAATAATTCCGCAGTCGGATATATCCGAATAGTTGCCGGCGCGGATCTCTACGGGACGGATAAACGGCAGGCAGTGGCTCAAGTCCATTGCCTCGCCGACGGCGCGGTCGCGGTTGACGTCTATAAGCAACATGTTAGTAAACAGTCCGCTCTCCGCAAGCGCGAATGCAGTGGAGCTGCCCACCATTCCGCAGCCTATAATAGCGACTTTTTGTAAGTTCATTGCGATATCCTTTTTGTGCTTTTGGTTTAGCATTTGCGTAGTTGTCGGAAAGTATACCTATGAGGGATTTTTAATTAGGAATTCCAAATTATCTTGTAGATCCCTCGACAAGCTCGGGATGACATGGTTGGGCTTGTCCTTTCTACTGTAGCGCGTCACGACCCATATGTCATTTCGACCGAAGTGAGCGTCAGCGAACGCAGCGGAGAAATCTTTCGATTCCGCATTCCGAATTACATCCTATCATTACAATCGCTTGCGTTTTTTCTACGAAAAGAGTAATATACAGTCATGAATAAGATAGCGCGGTTTATAGTAAATAAATTCCCGTTGTTTTTTGTGTTGTTCGCAGTATTGATAGCGTACTGTATTTTCGGCATGACAAAGATAGAAGTGGAATACGACATTGCGGAATACTTGCCGAGCGATACCGATACGGCGCAAGCGCTCGGGATAATGAAAGACGAGTTTGTGTCGTTCGGTTCGGCAACGGTGCTTGTTAAAGATATAGATAAATCGGAAGCGGACGGGCTTGCCGCGGCTATTCGCGCTGTGGACGGCGTTACGGGTTTTACTTTCGACAGCTCAAACGAAAACAATTTCAAAGACAACAACGCGCTGTTTTCTATGTTTTTCACGGGCGACGGTAACGATCCCAAAGCCGTCGCCGCATATAACAGCGTGACCGAAATAATAACCGAAAGCGGTAAACCGTTTTGTGTACCGACTCCGCTTGTAAACAGTTATGCGGATACGCTTGCGGAAGAAATGGTTATAATTATCGCGATAGCGGCGGCGGTCATACTTATAGTTTTGCTTTTTACGTCCAAAAGCTTTGCCGAAGTCTTGGCGTTTCCTATAGTATTTATTGTTGCTGCTGTACTGAACATGGGTACTAATTATTGGCTCGGTAAAATATCGTTCGTATCCAATACGGTATGTATAATCTTGCAGCTGGCGCTCGCAATAGACTACGCAATAATCCTGTGTCATCGGTTCACCGAAGAAAAAGATAAAAAGCCGCGCGAACCCAAAGCCGCGCTCACCGCCGCGCTCGGTAAGGCGATACCCGAAATAGCGTCGAGTTCGCTCACTACAGTATCGGGGCTTGTCGCGCTAATGTTCATGCAGTTGGGATTGGGATTCGATCTCGGCATGGTGCTTGCAAAGAGCATAATCTGTTCGCTATTGACTGTGTTTTTGTTAATGCCGGGCATACTGCTGTTATTGACCAAGCCTATGGATAGAACACGCCACCGCAATCTTGTGCCTAAGGTACGCTTTATCGGCAAGGGCGTGATTAAAGCCCGGTACGTATTGCTTGCGGTGTTCGCCGCGCTGTTCGGCGTGGGCGCATGGCTGTCGCAAACGATAACTTTCTGTTACAGTCAGAATACGATAAACACGTCGCGTCCGACAGCCGAGGTAGTAGCGCAAAGGGAAGCGGACGAAATTTTCGGCGCGAGCAATATGTTTGTGATACTTGTACCGAACGACGTAAGCGACGATATTCAGCGCGACGTTATAAAAACTGTCGGCGAAGAATCGTTAATAACGTCCGCGCTCGGTTGGGCGGCGATAGCGTTGCCGTCGCATTCAGTTCCCGACAAGGCGTACTATCTTAACGATACGGTAACCGCGAAAGACTTGTCGGACGCGCTCGGCATAGAACAGAACGTGTCGAGTTTGCTGTTTGCACTGTATGCGCTTAACAAAGGCGACCGTCCCGACGATCTCGGTAATTACGAAGCGCCGCTTATAGACGTTTTGCAATTCGCAATGACTGACAGTACCGTTGCCGGCGCGGCAGGCGAAATGATAAATGCGTATAAGGACACGCTGGAATTCGGGCGCGCCCAGCTTTTGGGAACGCATCACGCGCGGCTTGTGTTCAATATTGCCGCAGGCGTGGAAGACAAAGAAACGTTCGAGCTTATAGAACGGCTTACGCCCAAAGTTAAAAGCATTTGCCCGACAGCTATATTCGCAGGATCGAGCATGAGCGCTTACGATCTGAATTCTTCGTTCAAGCACGACAATGTTCTTATAACGCTGTTGACTATCGCGTTTATATTTGTTATTTTGTGTATCACGTTCAGATCGTGGGGCATACCGATCGTGCTTGTTTTGGTGATTCAGGGCGCTATATTCATAAACTTCTCCTTGCCCGTTATGATAGGCAGAAATATGTTCTTTTTCGTGTACCTGATAGCAAGCGCGATCCAAATGGGCGCTACGATAGACTATGCCATTCTCATGACCAACAGGTTCAGACAGCTTTCGGCGACTATGCAGCGCGACATGGCGGTCACCGAGGCAATCTCTGCGTCGTTCCCGACGATAATGACGTCAGGCACTATAATGACCGTCGCGGCGTTTTTGGTCGGGTTTTTGACGAGCGATCCGTTGATATCGTCGATGGGGATAACTCTCGGCACGGGCACGCTTATTTCGGTCATATGCGTGCTTACCGTACTGCATGCGCTGTTGTATACGCTCGGCGGACTGCTTGAAAAAACAGCGCTTAAAAAGAAAATCAAAGCCAAAGATATAAATATGCCCAATCCGAGCCTGCCGCCGAACGTGATGTAATTAGTCCTTGACAAAAGCCGTATATTGTTTTATACTTAAAGCATGGCGACACTTTACAGAAAGTACAGGTCTAAGCGGTTCGAGGACGTTATCGGACAGGACCCGATAATCACCACGCTTACCAATCAGATAAAGCTCGGGCGGATCGGGCATGCGTATTTATTTACGGGCAGTCGCGGCGTAGGCAAAACGTCGTGCGCGCGTATTTTTGCGCGTGCCGTTAATTGCATGCATCCCGTGAACGGCAGTCCCTGCGGCGAATGCGAGGTGTGTAAAAAGCTCGAGAGCGATAATGTGGATATTATCGAGATGGACGCCGCGTCCAATAACGGCGTGGACGACGCGCGCGATATACGCGAAAAGGTAAAATATCTGCCCGTCGCGTGCAAATACAAAGTGTATATCATAGACGAAGTGCATATGCTTACGGGCGGTGCGTTTAACGCGCTGTTAAAGACGATAGAAGAGCCGCCCGAGCATGTGATATTCATTCTGGCGACTACCGAACCGCAAAAGCTGCCGCAGACTATTCTGTCACGGTGCATAAGGTTCGATTTCAAACTCGTGCCGACAGACATACTTGCCAAACACGTTGCGCACGTTTACGATCTCGAGGGCATCAAGTATACGCCCGACGCGGTCGAAGAGATCGCACGGCTCGGCGAGGGCAGCGTGCGCGATG
>CATKFJ010000169.1 GCA_949747725.1 uncultured bacterium | reverse complement strand
CTTGTATTAATGTTTAAGTATAATGCGCGCGCGTTTATTTATATCGCCATGTCGTTTATGATCTGCGTGTTTGTATTGGGCATCGTTCTTTTTCCCAAAAAGCCCGATAAACCGACAGAACAGATAATCGACACACCCGTTGACACGTCGACAGATGTCGTTGCTGTAAGCTTGCAGCCGTGAATAGTTATTTGTTTCCCGAAAAAGACGTATAGTCGGACGTTGCGGCAGGGAAACGATCAAAGATCCGATCTCAACAGCGCGCCGCCATGAATTTTTTGTACCAATTCTTGGTGTAATCGTATAATTCTTTAGGATCGACTGACGTCAAGCCGCGACAGTATTTAACATACTCGCATAGTAAGCCTTGCAAAAATATGCTGATATCGAGTTCTATAAAATCCCTGTTTTTGATATGAGGGTCGTTGTCGATAATTTCCATGAATTTGTTTACGGCAAGCTCGGTAAACTTTTTCGCGGAAAATAAGACGTCGTCGGACTTGCACATCATCTTATAATTATCGTTGTTTTGTTGCATAAAAGAAAACAACGCGTCGAAAAACTTTTCGTAATCGTCGGTTGCGAGAAGTTTTGCGTTTGTGAAAAATTCGTCGATTATCTCTTGCTCGAATTCTTCGACTACGCCGTAAATGTCGTCGAAATGCGAATAAAACGTTGCTCGGCTTATCTCGGCGCGTTTTACCAATTCGCTTACGCTTATCTTGCCGACCTCTCTTGTTTCGGCGAGCATTTCGATAAATTTGTTTTTTATCAGTCGTCTGGTCTTTATCGACGAGTTATTCAAATTGCGGACTTTCATTTTTTATACAATTTCTTTTACATTGTAAATATTTTTACAGTGCGTTTATAATTGTGCTTTCCTTTTAAGATTGCTTTAATTATACTCGATTTAAGATCAAATGTCAACACTGTAAGTATTATTACAGAGTTTAAGAAAGGAGTTATAAATGAATGTGATAGAAGTACAAAATCTGACAAAGGATTACGGCTCGGGACGCGGCGTATACGACGTAAGTTTCGGCGTTGGTAATGGCGAAGTTTTCGGCTTTTTGGGACCGAACGGCGCGGGCAAATCGACTACTATACGTCATTTAATGGGATTTTCCGCGCCCGACAGCGGCAGGACTTTGATTTTCGGTAAGCCTACATTTGAAAGTTATCACGAAATACTGAACAGGGTAGGGTATATACCCGGCGAGATCGCTTTGCCTGCCGGTCTTACGGGATGGGAGTTTATTCGCATGATGCAAGACCTACAGAAAATACATAATACGGCTCGGCTCGATCGTATGCTCGATATGTTCGAGCTTGCCGATACTGTCCTGAAAGGCGACACAAAGCGAATGAGCCTCGGAGTAAAGCGGAAGCTTGCGGTGGTTACGGCGTTTATGAGCGATCCCGAAGTTTTGATATTGGATGAACCGACAAGCGGACTCGACCCCGTGATGCAAAATAGATTTATAGAATTCATACATGAAGAAAAGCGGCTCGGAAAAACGATACTTCTGTCGAGTCACATATTCTCGGAAATAGATTCCACTTGCGACAGGATCGCAATTATAAAAGACGGCAAGATCGTTTCGGAATTTATCGCAGACGATTTAAAACATGCTTCCAAAAAGTTTTATCAAATAGATTTCGAAACCGAAGCGGATAAAAGATCGTTTACCGAAAAAGCTCAAGCAATACCGTCGATGGATATAATAAAGGATGACGCGTGCACGCTGTTTCTTTCCGTAGACGACGCCGATATGAATGCTGCGATCGGGATGTTATCCGAATATGCGGTCGCAAAATTCAGTAATCGCAGAGAGTCGCTCGAAGATTACTTTATGAAATTTTATAAAGAAGACAGAAATTTCGGAGGTGCATTGTCGTGAGTACAATAGAAACGTCGATGTTGACAAAAGATTACGGCGACGGGCGTGGGATTTTCGATATAGATCTGAATATCGAGCAAGGCGAAATGCTCGGGTTTGTCGGCACTAACGGGAGCGGTAAAACTACGACTATTCGCAGCATTCTCGGATTCATCAAACCGACAAAAGGTTCGGCGTCAGTAAACGGACTGACTTCGTGGGAACATTCGAGCGAGATAGTCAAAAGTATCGGTTATGTTCCGGGCGAGATCGCGTTTCCTGATCTTAAAACAGGCATAGACTTTTTGAAAAGTCAAGCGGAATTTCTACGCCTAACTGATATGAGTTACGCGAATGAACTGATCGAACGGTTGCAGCTCGATCCGCGCGCGAACTTAAAGCGCATGAGCAAGGGCATGAAGCAGAAAACCGCGCTTGTGGCTGCGCTTATGGCAGATTTGCCGATCATCATTCTCGACGAACCCGCTACGGGCTTGGATCCGTTGATGCGCGTTGCCTTTCTCGATATCCTGAAAGAAGAACACGCGAAAGGAAAAACTATTTTGATCAGCAGTCACATGTATGAAGAACTCGAAACTACTTGCGATCGCGTTGCGCTTATCGATAACGGTCGAATTGCGGAAATCACGAATATGACCGAAATACGTAACCGACCGATAAAAGAGTTTAAAATCGAATTTAATACCGCCGACGATTATGCTCGGTTCTTAAGCGAAAACTACGAAACTGTGCGGTTGCAAGAACAGTACGATCAGGTAACGATACGTATTCCGTCGGGTGCAACCGGGAGTTTGCTCGGAGTACTGAAACATTATAACGTTAAGTTTATTTCCGAACTCCCGTACACCTTGGAAAAACATTTCAAAACTATATTATTGGAAAATAAAGGAGAAATCAACAATGTTCAGTAAGGCTCTGTTTAAACAATCATGTAAGGCGAACGGCACGATGTGGGCGATCATCTCGTTCGCAGTGTGTTTTATGCTCGCATGCGTAATGCTTATAAGCGGTAGCGACAGCATAGGAACGACTATATCGGCAGTGGAAGACACTATAGTCGATAGAGAGATCACCGCCGCAATGGAAGTGCGCGCTATCAACTATTACGAAAACGAAGTCGACGGCATGACAAAATTCGACGAACTGTTTTTAAGCAATATCGCTTCGGAAACGGCAAATAATCCGACCGATCCTCAAAAGGCGTTTACCGCCGCTTACACAAAAACGTGTGGAGAGATACAGGAATATGTGCAAAATAAAGCTCTTGCGGTAAACCCCGAATATACGCAGGATAGCGCGGAAGCGCAGGAAATGCTCGGTTCGGTTATGTACGCTATAAATCCGAACGGAATGTTTGACGAGTTTTATACGTCTCACGGCGAAGAGCTGCCCGAAAATCATATTCAACCGCTTATTATTCATTGCCTTGCCGGTGATGTAGCAAGCTATCTGAAAAGCGAAGAGCGTTCGGAGTATATCGCCCAAAGAAGCGAATACTGCTCTGCGGTGTTTCTTGCGGGTAATATTACCAAACAGGAAAACGTCGATAAAATGCTTGTAGAGTTGGAGCGCTTCGGCGTAACGCTCGAAAAATACGAGAGCTTCGGATATAGCTATGCAAACGTAAAGAAAACGGCTGTGAACACAGCCATCACGTACCGCAATCGTTTGGATTACGAAATAGGTCTTTTAGGCAGCGACTTAAGCGAAAGCGAGTATGCGAATAAGATTGTCCAAATCAAAAAAGATTTAACGGGCGATATTGCGGCAAGTCTGTTGGCGTCACTTCCCGAAGAAGTATCGTCCGCATTGGAAGAGGTCGGACAGATCAACTTGTACAGTCTTGTTGTCGGATCTATTTTCTACAAATTGGCAGGCTTGTTATTGCCTATAATTTACGTCATTATGGCGTCGAACAACTTGATATCGGGACAGGTAGACAGCGGATCTATGGCTTATGTTCTTTCCACTTCGACAAAACGTCGCACCGTTGTATTTACTCAAGCCGTATTCCTGATATGCTCGTTGTTGTGCATGTTCTCTCTGACCACTGTCACGGGCTGTGTTTGCCTTGCGATCGTCGGGAGCAAAGTTTCGCTTTCGTACGGGAAGCTAATACTGCTTAACGTGGGTGCGTTCCTTGTATTGTTCGCGCTGTCGGGGCTTTGTTTCTTTACGTCATGCTGGTTTGACAGAAGCAAACGTTCTATGGCAATAGGCGGCGGCTTGAGCATTTTCGCGCTTGTTGCGGCAATGCTCGGTTTGTTCGGAAGTCCCGTTATTCCCAAAGTAGTAAGACTCGACGCATTGAATAATTTCAACTATGTTACCGTCATTACGCTTTTCGACGCGATTTCCATAATCGACGGAACGCTGACATTCCTATGGAAGTTTGCTGTCTTGCTTGTTATAGGTATAGTCGGTTATGTTGTAGGCGCTATCAAATTTACTAAAAAAGATTTACCGTTATAAAGCGTGAACAGGGGGGATATGATGTTTGAATTTAAAAAAGTTTGCAACGATTTGGATAAACTCAATCCGTTGGAACGCGGCGTAATGATAGTAGAGAAATCTGTTTCGGTCATCGGCGGCTTGAATAAATTGGACTTGACGTTTGACCCTGTTGAAACGCTTGTGATATTTATTATGGGTTCTGTGGTTGCGGACGGCGCGTTTAACGAAAAGGATTATCTGTACATTTATCCGTCGCTCGTTAAAGCATTCGGAAAGAATTTCGATTATATGTCCGCAAAACAGTCTTTGCAAATGGCAAAAGATATCAAGAAGGTAATTTCGAAATATACGAAAGAACTTTTGTCCGTAATTGCCGTGTGCGATGAGAATTTAGCTACGGAAATTATAGAATTATGCCTTTTGGTGACATCTGTAGACGGCAAAATTTCTTTGCGTGAAAAACGATATATCCGACAGCTTTGTCATCTAAAATAGCGACGCAGTATTTCGAAACCGTTTTCGAATCGCAGAAAGTCGATAGATATGCGTTCTATCGACTTTTCTTACAAAAATAAACCACTTGCGTAGCAAGTGGTTTATTTTTGTAAGAAAAAATCCGAATCAATCATTTACATAGACTGAGTTCGGATTATATTGGTATATTTAATTAGCGATAGACTATCGGGCAACTACTTAATATACACGATAAAGGCGAATCCGTCTCCTAATGGAAACGGGTTCGCCTTTAACTTGTTTGGTGAAGCGGATTATTGCAAATAAGAACATAACAATATTCAAGGTGAACAATACGGAATTATTCTGCCAAGTGGAATTGCCGTTGTCGGATTATCCGCTTTACGGCAAGCAAATAGCCGCAAGTTAATCTTGCGGCTTGTCGGCTGTCTTTTCGGTGCTAATGGCTGTCATTGCCTCGCGGTAAACGAGCCTT
>CATKFJ010000168.1 GCA_949747725.1 uncultured bacterium | reverse complement strand
TCAAAAATCTTGTTTTCGATAATGCGCACGATTTAGACGGCAATGAGGTCGATTACAGATTGCCGCTCAGCATACTTAAGAGCGCGTTTGCGTCTACAGGTATATCAAGCGTAACGTTGCCCGAACGTATGGTTAATTTAGGCGATAGCGCTTTCTATAATTCGGCTCTTACGTCGCTCGATTTCGAGGACGGATATTCATACGCTTCCATTCCCGCTCAGGCGTTTAGAGGTACAAAGCTTGTAAGCGTAACAATACCCGCTTGCGTTACTGCCATAAACAAAAATGCGTTTGCGGCATGCTCGCAACTCAAGTATTTAGCTTTTGAGCAAAGGACTGCTACGCTCGAGCTAAGCGATCAAGCGTTCTACGGCTGTTCCGCGCTTGTAGGCAATGCCGCGCCTCAAAACGGCGAGGAAAATGTATTCGTATTGCCCGATACATTAAAAACTATGGGCGAGTCCGTATTTGCATATTGCAGATCTCTTACCAAAGTTGAATTTACTAATTATAACGACAATACGCTGAGCACGGTCGGTAAGTCGGCTTTTACAGGTTGCTCCAATCTTAAACAAGTAATTTTCCCCGACGGTTCTCCTATAACGGCAATCGGCGATAATGCGTTCGACGGCTTGGCTAACCTTACGGATATAAGCGTTAAAAAGATAGACGGCGGCGTCGTGTCGTATGCGTACGGTATTCCGAACAGCATTGTTACGATAGGCGTCAGAGCGTTCGCCGACTGTTCCTCGCTCGGTAGGAGAGGCTATGAGTCGGACGGCGTGACTCCCGTGCTTTACGATATATCTATTTTATCGGATAACAGCAATGTAGAAAAAATTTCCAACGAAGCGTTTGCAAACTGCACTTCGCTTAAAAAGATAACTATTCCCCAAAAAGTGACAAGCATGGGCGGATCTACGAGTTCGTCGTGGTCGGCAAGCGCCGAGGCTGATATATTTGCAGGTTGCAGTAGTCTGTCCGACGTAACTATCGCCGACGGCGGTTCCGATATGTACATCGGCAAGAGCGCGTTTGTAAATACAGCTATTTCCGAAATAACATTGCCTGCGCGTGTTACGGCAATAGGCGACAGCATATTCGAAGGATTAACAAGTCTTACGAGCGTTACTTTCGGAACTGCGGGCGATCCGGCAAAAGCAGGAATACAATATATAGGTAAACGCGCTTTTTACGGTACAGGTATACGTAACATTGATATACCGGACAGTCTAAAACAATTGGGCGCGGCGATAAGCGCTTCATCCGCGGCGGTTCAAAAATCAACTGTAACGGAAGTATTTGCAAACTGTTCGTCGCTTACGAGCGTTACGATAAACGGTAGCGACGCTTACCCCGGCATTACGGTTATCGGCGCCGATACATTTAAAGACTGCGATAATTTGAAAACAGTCAATTTCGGCAGTAAAGTTGATACTATCGGTCATACGGCATTTTTAGGTTGCTCGGGATTAACGTCGATAGATTTAAGTTATGTGCGTACGCTCGGCGATCAGGCATTCAAGGGTTGCGAGAATTTGAAACAGGTCACTTTGGATACGCTAACCTCTATGGGTAAAGGCGCGTTTAACGGTTGTAATAGGGATCTGAAATTCATACCCGTGTCGACTTCCGGCGAACGCGGCAATGTATTCTTTACACAACAGGGTGCATTCTATACAAGGACCATTAGCGCTACCAAGTTTACCAAGACGGAGCTTACGGCATTCTACGGCAGCGGCGAGCTTGTTATAGATTCGGAAGCCACGGGAATAGCCGCGAATGCCGTTGAAAATAATACGGCAATAACGGCGCTTAAAATTCCGTTCAGAGCGAATCCTACCGTAAACGGTCTTACGAGCGCGCAGACAGCGTTTACTATAGGAATTTCATCATTTAAGGGCTGTACGAATTTGCAAGAAATTGTGTTCGGTTATACCCCGGAAGGAGAAGACGAAGTCGAAGATGCGTTGCCTGTAAAAGTCTCTAACGGAGCAACCGGAAAAGGCGCGTTCGAGGGCTGCGAAAATCTGACTACAGTCGATTTCTCGGGGGCAAGAGAGATCGGCAACTACGCTTTTAACGGATGTGAAAACTTCGTAAAAAGCCCTAATGCCGAGAACAAAGAAACCGTTGATATAAAAGACGTTAAGGTTTTGGGAGAGTATGTTTTTGCGAGTACGGGCGTTAAAGATATCGAACTTCGGAACGTAACCAAAATAGGCAATTATGCTTTTAAAAATACTCCTTTGACTTCGGTCACGATACCGAATAGCGTAGCGTATACAAAATCGGTTACGACGCCATTGGGTAACAGCATATTTGAAAGCTGTGAAAATCTGTTGTCTGCCAAAGTAAATATAGGCGCTAGCGAAGACAATACAAAAGCTATCGCGTTGCCGGGCAGTATATTTAAGTATTGCGTGAATTTGAAAGAAGTAACGTTGTCGCCGAATATTCAGGAAATCGGATCGAGCGCGTTCGAGGGATGTAAAGGATTAAAAACGGTGGAGTTTGGCGAAGGCTCGGTACTGAGTACGATAAAAGAAAAAGCGTTTAAGGGATGCGCAGCATTAGAAAAGCTTAAATTAGATAGCGTTACAGTGCTTGGTTCGAATAATCCATCGCCTTCAGCCGCCGCCTATGAAATATTCAGTGGGTGTACTCAGCTTAAAGAAATTAGCTTGCCGAAAGTGGGGTTGCTATTTAAACAGATATTTGTGGATTGTTTGAATTTGGAGACATTATATGCACCTAAAGTAACTACTATGTACTACGGCGCTATAACCAATTGCCCCAAATTACACAACTTGGTATTAGGCGATAAATTTATTGTGGATAACGGCGCTATATACAACCAGACAGATCTTATAGGTTCATACGGCGCATATTCGGAAATAAATGTCATTAACGGCGTTACCAAAATAAACGAGCGTGCTTTCGAAAATAATAAGGTGGTAAAAAGCATAATTTTGCCGCCGTCGGTGACAACTATAGAAAAGCTTGCGTTTACGGGCAGCGCCATAGAGAGCATAAATCTCGAATATGTGGAAACCGTAGGCGTATCGGCATTCGCTAATTGCAATAGTCTCAGATCGGTCAACTTAAGCAATCTCACCAATATAGACTATACTGTTTTCGGCAATTGCCCCAATCTTAAATCCATAACAGTTGCCAACGGCTATGAGGCTGAAAATGGCGCGATATATAAGAACAACGTGCTTGTCGCGGTTGCCGGCGTTCCCGAAAACTTCGTAGTCCGCGACGGCACTACGGAGATCGCGGCAAATGTCTTTAAATATAACAAAGATACCGTGAACAAAATCGAAGTTAATATTGCTCCCGTTAAGTCGGTTAAACTTCCCGATAGCCTTAAAACGATCGGTAAGGACGCGTTTAACGGAAATACCACGCTCGAGTCCATCGATTTGAATAAGGTTACCACTATCGGCGCAAATGCGTTTAAATCCTGTACTGCTCTCAATAATGTAACGATTCCGTCTACAGTTACATCGCTCGGCGCAAGTGCGTTTGCATCTTGTACATCGTTAACTAACGTAACGATAGAGGAAGGCATTACTGCATTACCGAATTCCGCTTTTTACGAGTCTGCAATCACTTCCATTGTCATACCGTCATCTGTCGCGACCTTAGGCACCAATATTTTCCAAAATTGTCTGTCTTTGAAAAATGTGGTTATTGAAGATGGAAATCTTAAAACTATTTCTTCAGACACGTTTAACGGATGTAAAGCTTTGCAACGCGTAACAATTCCCGATAATGTAACCAGACTTGACGATAATGCGTTTTTAAATTGTACAGGCATAAAATACATTTGGTTAAGCGGTAATGTTCAGACTGTGAATAAAGAGGTTTTCAAGGGTTGGACAAACACCCAAACCATTTACTTCGGTAACGGAACGCAGACTCGTAAAATCAAGACTTCTGCTACCGCAGCGACAGTTGGCTGGTTGCAGGGTACGACTGCGAAAAATCACTGGACAGGTGTAAAAAATGGACATAAGCTCGATTCTACTGTCAGAGTTGTTTTAGGCTATCCGCCCGAAGATACGGAAGAGGCGTAATGCAATTGTTTGAATAATTCTCAAAATAAAGCCCCGTTCTATCTGTTATGGATAGGATGGGACTTTTTTAATTCCGAATTAACGCTTAGTTCTCAAAACCGCGCGCGATAAAGAATGATACTAATTTCAAAATACCTATTGACAACGTATGATTTGCGTGTTATAATACATTTACTCTAAAATCCAATAGGGGAAGATTTCATTGGCAGTGGAGAGAGTCCGTCGTTTTAATGTTGTTATAATCGCGGCGATCGCCTGCGCGGTACTTTTGTGTAGCGCGGCCTTTTCCGTGTCGTTCGCAGCATGGGGCAGTAAGGTTTCTCCCACGGTGTCCGCAGAGGGCAGCATCGGCTCGTTCTATGTGGAGTATCCGCAGTACGGCGGTACGGCATCGCTCGATCCCGATACATACTATGTTCAAGTAAAAAAGACAGACGATGCCGAGCAGATCGCCGGTTACGCATATTATCCCATGAGTAAAGGTGTTGCCGCAAGCGGCGGTGAAGAACATTCCGTTGCTTTAAATCTCGATCAAGGTAAGAGCGTATGTTTTTATAAAGGCGAAACGCAAATTACCGAGATCGATAAAAATTGGTCTTGGGAAAACGGCGGTACTCTCGAAAACGGAGTGTATACCGCTTCGCCTATAAATTCGGGCTGTTATTCGTTTTATCTGAAAATCGACAGTCCCTATTCTTTGTACGTCGGTTATTCGCCGACGGAGACTACCGACAGCCCCGACCCCATAGAAACGCTTTATGACGTTGCGACCGTTCGTCAAGTAAACGGTAAAACAGTGTATAACGAGAATAAGGGCGGATATGTTTACCACAACTATATTTGCGTATCGCGCCAAAACAATGTCGGCGACTACGACAACTCGATTTGTTTCCTTGAGTTCGAGGTAACCGGCAGCGAGGAAGATTTAAACAAAACGGTAAACAGTATTGTTATAACGCGCGCCGATACCGACGCCAACGGTGTGCCTAAAACCGACGCGGACGGCAATCCGCAATACGTAAATCCGGCGCCGCGTTTATACAATTACGATCCGACCGGCGAAATCAAGCTCGGCGATATCGACCACGGCGCTATGCTTGATGTAGAGGGCGGCGGCGATGTGCAATACCCCGGCATAATGGTAAACCATTACGACAAGGGCATGTACTGCTTGTTGTTCTTTGCCGACGGCAATCAGCAATATTTTGCATTGGACATAGAGATCGTCACGGCAGAAACCGCAAGCTTTACGCTCACTGCCAAAGCGAGCAACGTCAATCATTGGCAACGCTTTAAATCGGGCTATGGCGAGCCGTGGGGCTTCTATATGGGCGGACTTGTAAACAATGTTTGGCTGTGGGATCCGCGCAGAACGACCAAGATGAACGTTTCGAGCGGCACTGTTGACCCTAACAACGAAAATACGTTTAAAACCGTTCATTTCGACGACGAACGCGGCGACGTGCAATACCCCGGCGACGTTATCGATATGACGCTCACCGTAAACCTTACGGGCGGTTCGCGCGTAAAGATGTATATGGTAGATAACGAAGGTCACCGTTTAAAGGGAAATACTGTCTATCTTATACCCAACGAGGTCATTTGCGATCCCGTTACAATGTTTAACGGCATCGATATGTACGATAAAGATCTAAACTTCCGCATACCCGTTTCGGGTTCGTATACTTTCCGACTTGTAGGCAATGTGTATAAGCGCGAAGAAACGCCGTCAAACGGAAAAGGCGGTCGTTATGTTAAGCTCAGCGACGGCTCGCGGTCGTCTGTCGGCGGCGACGGCTATGTGAGCATTCCCGATTACAACCTTATAGTAGATAAACTTTACATAACCAATTCCGAGGGCAAAGGCACGTGCGACATTACGTTCGACGCCAACGGCGGAACGTTTGACGGTGCGGATACTCTTAAACAAGCGATAATGTTCGGTTCTAACTTGAGCGAGCCTATCGCGCCGACGCATTCGGACGGCAGTAAGATGTTCGGCGGTTGGTACACCGATCGGGCTTGCACCGAAGCGTTTGACTTCAACAGTCCCGTGACCGACAATATAACGCTGTACGCGAAATGGGTGGGTAAGCAATATACTATAGTGTTTAATCCCGGCGAGGGCGGAGCGATGAAAGACGGCGCGTCCGATACGCAACAAACAGATATATCCGGCTCTTGTCAACTCGTTTCTATCCCTGAAGCGGTGCGTGCAGGCGCTACTTTCTTGGGTTGGTATACGGAAGAGAACGGCGGCGGCGTTAAAGTTACGACCGATACGGTATTCTCCGGCAATAATATGGAAATAAACGTTTATGCGCATTGGGGAGTTCAAAAATATGCCGTAACATTCAATATGAACGGAATGCCGAATGTGACTGCGCCGACTTCGCAACAGGTTGACTATGGCGGTAAAGTAATCGATCCTACAGCGGCTATCGCTTTGCCGGAACATTATAATATAGAGGGTTGGTATACCACTGCGGCTTGTACCGCCGAATATGATTTCGGTACAGCCGTAACAAGCGATATGACGCTGTATGTTAAGTGGTATGCAGATGCCGGAATTTATGCAAACGATGTTTATAAGATAGAATTGGCGGATGATGGCGGTAGCTATAAGTATAAAGCAGAGAATGTTGAACTGCAAGCAGATGATAAGTTAACATTCTGGGGCTATGACGCTACAAAAAATGTACCCTATCAGATTACCGATAATGCTTTCATACGTAATAGCGGCACAACGGGTATTTCGCCTGCGTTTGGCGATATTATAGGCGCTGACTACAAATCGATTAAAGTCGAAAAATCGGATGTGTACTCATTGTATATAAACGACAATGCGTGGCAAGACGAAACAGGCATTTGGGCGACATATGGCGGCGTACTGCAATCGACTGACGGATTGTATAGCGATTCAACACAAATAGCCGCTTTTGTAGAAAGTTCGACGGGTATAGTCAGAGCCGAAAACGTCGAAATTACAGCCGACGATACTACGCTTATATTGAAGTTCGGCGGATATGTTCGTCAGGCAAATATAGACGGCACCAAGAAAGATATTATACTTGGTGAAGGTAAGTACAATTTCGAATATAATTATAAAGATAATATCTTAGTTATAACGTCTGTTGTATCCGACCCGAATGCAGCGTTTACTTATGAGGCAGTGTCGAATAGCGCCGGATATTTAGTTGGCAAGTTCTCTAATTTGGGACATACAGATTTCGGATCCGATCAATGGAATAGTGGATATAAACAAGGTGAAACCGACGGAAGCAATTATTATTCATGGGATCGAATATATTTGTGTCAGAATGATGTTGTTAAAATTCGGATTGGAACAAGCAATAATTTCGGATATAGCGATATTAGGCATTTATGGGGAACTACCGAGGCTAACTATGGTGGAACTATAGCGGATTCAGATAACAATATAGTTGTTCGGAATAGCGGATATTACAAAATTGAGTTTTGGATGAGTTATGGAAATGGAGACGGAACATTCTCTATCATTTCTATCACAAAATACGATAGTTAATCATTTTACAGTTACAGCTATTAGTTAGCTCGACAGGTAATATGTCGATGAAAATAACGGTTTTAACGGGCGCGGCAGGGCGCGTTCGATAAAATAAAAATATAATTTCTTTAAGGAGAAATCAAAACATGAAAAAGAAAGTAAAATCGCTCATCATCGCGGCTTCGGTCGCAGCTATCGCCGGTATCGGCGCGGTATCGTTCGCGGCATGGAATACCAAAGTAGATAAAGACGTTAATGTAAACGGCGGTGCTACAGCTAATGTAGAAACCACTGTAGGTTTCGTACTTACAGGTGAAGATACGTCGGTTGCAGACTTGACACTTACCGGAGCTATTCTTCCTTACGATCAAGGAGAAGGAACCCGTATTTGGTCTGTTGCGCTTGGTGATTATAACGTAAAAAATGCTGCATATACGTTCACGCTTAGCTATGCCACTGATAATACCACTACTCTTGCTACCGGTAGTGCGTTCTATTATTCTATATCGGATACTGCAGTGGCAGCCGCTCCGACAGATCTTACCAGTTGGACTGAGCTTGCAACTGCTGTAACGATGGAAGCTCCCACTGCTGCCGGAACTGTTACGGGCAAATATTTAAATATTGTACTTAAATCCGATGATATGGCTGATATGAACAAGACCGGCATTAAATTCACGCTTACTCTTGCTGATGCGACAACTGGAGCGTAAGGTTAATCAGTTTAATTACATGCTTGTTTGCGCCGAGTGGCGTAACAGCGCGTTTGTCGGTCGATAAGGCGGACAAAACAAATACCCATTGCGCTTTTTTGCCCTGCGCGCATAACAAACATAAAACCGATCGCTTTTTGCGGTCGGTTTTTTAATGGGGAAATATAGATCCCTCGACTGCGCTCGGGATGACATTCTGTGTAGGGCTTGTCATTTCGACCGAAGTGAGCGTAAGCGAACGGAGCGGAGAAATCTATTGAATAAAATTCGGAAAGCGGAATTATGAATTCGGAATTGTGGTTGAATATTTATAGATTCTTCGCTGTCGCTCAGAATGACAGAGAATAAGGCAGAGATTCTTCGTTTGCGATCGGAATGACAAAAGAATTAGGATAACACTGAAAACTTTTTTATTTTTTGTCATTATTTTGTTTGACATACTTGATTTTCTGTGATAAAATAACAAAATGCGTTAGTGTGCCGTAATGGCAGTGAATAATAGCAGAGTATACACGGTATTATTTACGAGTGCTGCGGAGCGCAATACGTATTCTTATAAAGAGAGCATTATAACGATTGCTTATCAGTCTTCCCACGTTATGAAACGAATTTGCGGTGCGGATATGATTTCGCTCCGCTTTTGCGCGCTCTTTAATCTTTGAATACGGCATGATTTTTGCCGATCCCGAGCGAATTTTATTCGCGGTTTATCACTTAAATAACCTTTTTAGGAGTTTGTATGGCGGAAAGGAAAATTACCAAGGTAAAATACGGCAATACGGAGCGCATGAGTTTTGCGCAGATCCACGAAGTTATCGATATGCCGGACTTGGTCGAAGTGCAGAAAAAGTCTTACAACGACTTTATCGACAACGGTATCCGCGAGGTCTTGCGCGATTTTTCGCCAATTACCGACTATTCGAACCGTGTAGAGCTTTTCTTCGAGGATTATTATCTCGGTTACCGCGAGGGGAATAATCAAAAACGCAACTATACGGAAAAAGAATGCAAGGACCGCGACGCGACGTTTGCCGTTCCGCTGTATGTCAAAGTGCGGCTTCGCAATTGCGAAACGGACGAAAGCACGCGCAGCGAAGTTTATATGGGCGATATGCCGCGCATGACGCCTACGGGTTCGTTTATAATCAACGGCGCGGAACGCGTTGTTATTTCTCAGCTCGTGCGGTCGCCCGGCGTTTATTTCGATTACAAAAAGGACGTAAAAACGGGTCAGGCGCATTACAGCGCGCAAAACATTCCGTCGCGCGGCGCGTGGCTCGAGTTCGAAGAGGATTCGGCAGGCGTGCTGTGGGTGCGCGTGGACCGTCAGAAGAAAGTGCTTGCCACCGTTCTTTTGAGCTGTTTATCCGCCGTCACGGACAGCGGTTTCGGTACGGACGACGCGCTTAAAGCCATATTCAACAACGATCAGATGATAGAGCTTACCTGCGCGCGTTACGGCGATAAAGAGGACAAGCATGCGCTTGACGAAGAGCGCGCGCTCCTCGAGCTCAACCACAAACTGCGCAGCGGCGAAACGCCTACGATCGATTCGATCAAGCAGTTTATTTACGGTATGTTCTTCGATCGCCGCAAGTACGATCTTTCGCGCGTCGGCAGATATAAATACAACAAAAAAATGGCGCTCAGATACCGCGTGGACGGGTTCCGCGTCGCGCGCGATATCATAGACGAGAACGGCGTTGTTTATGCGCGCGCCGAAAACAAAGCCGCGCATACGTCGGCGGACATCCTTACCGAGGAGCTTGCGGTCAAGATACAGAACGCCGGCATAAACGAGGTGTGGGTACTCACCGAGGACGGCGAAGAATTCAATATTATAGGCAACAATCATGTCGATCTTGCCGGATATATAGACGTCGATCCGCGCTCGATAGGCATTAACGAAATGGTTTACTATCCGGCGCTCAAACAGCTTATGGACGAGGCGGACGGAAACCGCGAAAAGCTTGCCGAGTTGTGCGAAAAACATATAGACGATCTAATAGTAAAGCATATCGTCGTGGAAGACGTTATTTCCACCGTCAATTACATTATGGGCTTGCACCGCGGTTTCGGTACGTGCGACAATATAGACCACCTCGGCAACCGTCGCGTGCGCAGTGTTGGCGAGCTTTT
>CATKFJ010000167.1 GCA_949747725.1 uncultured bacterium | reverse complement strand
GAACAGCGTAAAGCGCACAAGTCATAAAAGTAGCGAGCTTATGTTTGTAAAACCGAGCAGGATAAAAAAGACGAAAAAGATAAAAACGGCAAAAGCGACAAAAAAAGAAAAAAGGGCGAGAAAACTCGCGATAGGACAAAATGTAAATGCGGTTTAGCCCCGTTATAATTTAATTAAACGGTTGCAATTTAAGCGATAACGCGGTATAATAATCGTGTGAGATATGTTGGTCAAACATTTTCATACTTAAAAAAGAACTTCTGGTTGCCGACGGTAGCAATGCTCATACCGTCGGTATTGGCGTGCTTTCTGTCCACACCGTATTGGGAAGTGTCGTTTGTGGCTGCGTTCGATTACGAGCCGTATATATCGGCGGCGCAAACATTTGAAATACTTTTCGGCGATTCATGGCAGTATGTATGGCCGGTGATCGTAATAGCCGTGACTCAAACGTTTGCCGCCGCGCTTATAATGTCTACGATAGACAGACATTTTCGCACGGGGAAACTGTCGCTGTCAAGCCCGTGGCGAATGATAAACAATTCGATTTTCCCCATAGCGATCGGGATAGTCGTGATGAGCGTGCTGTCGATAGTATGGCGGTTTTTATTGTTCGGGCTTGTTATGCTCGTGCAAGTATCTGCGAGCGCTATGGGGTTGCCGGCGTATGCCGCGCTTGCCGCGATCTCGGTAGTGTCTATAGCTCTTTTTATTCTACACGTCATAATAATAACGCCCATGCTGTTTTGGGCGCCGATAATGTTTATATACGGATACCGTTTCCGCGACGCCGCCGCCGCGTCGTTCAAACTGATAAGCGGTAAAAAGATATTCCGTTCGATGTTCTTGCCGATACTGATCTGTGCGGTAGTGCAACTGTTGATGGGGTATTTGCAAGTGCATTACGCGATAGCCGTAGCGGTAAATTTCGCGGTGTTTTTATTTACCAACGGATATATTACGGTGTTTACAATGTTGACTTTTTACGAAATCAGCGGACTTGACCGACGCGATATAAAACCGTATCAAGCAACGCCGTTGCCGACAGTGTATAAAAAATCGGAACAGCCGCAAGCAAGCCCCGAACAGAACGTTGCAAGCGATAGCGCGGCAGACGTTCATGACGGCGGTAAGACAGATAAACAAGATAAAAAGCTCGATAAAACAGAGCCGAAAAAGCCTCGGCGGAATCCTGCGCCTAAATCGGACGGCAAAAAGACCGCGGCGAAAAAGCCCGTAAACAAATCGGAGCAGAGCAAGATAAAAGGGAAAACCGTAAGCGAAAAACGTAAGCCAGATACGACTGCGGACGGCGAGGAGGGCAATAATGGCATTTAAGAATGCGTTTAAAAACCTCATCGCGCATTTCGGAACGGTTTGGGCTGTGTTATTGTATATCACCGTATTTTCCGCGATAATAATAGGGTTGAGTTTGCCGTTTATATTGCCGATAGCCAATGCCTTTGCAGACGCAGGGGTATTCACGGGCATAAGCGAGGCGTTTTCCGTACTGATGAGCGACGGCGGTTGGAACGGTTTTTGGGATTGCTTGTATGGCGTATACGACAATGTAGTAAGCGTTTTTCAAAATAACAGCCGCGTTGCGTCGCTTACTATGCTGTTCTTGATTTTTATAGTGAGCGTTGCGTTTCGATTCTTTTTCGGTTTGTACGAAATACCGCTTGCTACAGTCATCGACGGCAGAATGTCATGCAATGCCAAGTACGGGTTGGGCGGAAAATTCTTTTCCACGCTGCCGGTGTCGGTAATATATTCTATTGCCAAAATGCCGATCTCCCCAGTCTTTCATTATTTGAGCGGTAAGGGCAGTGGATAAAACTGTATGATGGGCACCGCCG
>CATKFJ010000166.1 GCA_949747725.1 uncultured bacterium | reverse complement strand
TCGTACTCTTGCACGATATCGTCGTGCCGCTTAGGCGTGCAAGCTATCGCCGCGCAAAACACCGCCACGGCAAAAATTATCAAAACTATTCGCTTGACTGTTTTATTAACATTTAACATAATTCCACCTCAACATAGCAATTCTTTTCATAATTTTTTTCTATAAATTATTTATTCTTCTAACATAAACTCCACAGTTACTACTGTTTCATTGCTCCTTACGTATCCGCACCAAAAGATATTTGTATTATTTCCTTCGACTATTTGCCCGTTTATAGTCCACTGTTTTACCCTATATCCCTCGTCGGGCGTAGCTACAAATTCAAGATTGATCCCACTGTTCTTTCCTCCCATCAAAATTATCGGGGATTCGCTTGAATCCACGGCTTTGTTGCCCCGCATAGCGCACAAGCTCCCATGACCACCGGTAACACCGAATCGATACTCATAACCATAGTCTTCAAACGCAAAATATTGCCCCCATAAACCAACCGATAAAAATGCGGAAATCATTACTATCGGAAAAATCAACATTTTTAAATTTGATATTAAGCTATATGAAATTTTTACTTTATTTTCCATAATTTTCTCCTAATCATTAGCCCAAATAAATATATCGGGACCACTTATTTCAAAAATATTTGTTCCGATTTTAATTTTTCTCATTACATCAAGTACATTTATTTTACCGGACGAAACCGTTATGGCAAAGCTATTATTGTATTTGCCGTAATAACCGTGAATAAAAATATCATGTTCCACCAATTCGATGTCATCATCTATAAAATCAGCACAATGTTGCGCTCCGTATTTTTTAATTGCCGCAACGGTATTCTCGCCTAAACTATTCTCTATATATTGACTTTGTATCAATTGCGAATTGCCCGAATTCAAATTTTCGATTATTGTATGAACATCGTCATCGGTAATCAACCCAATATCATACGCGCTACTAATCGTATATAGCCGCCCATCGTCGGTAGGACCGCATGCCATAGAAAACATTCCCGTCATAACTATTATCGCCACTAAATATAACAAAAAAATAGCTCGCCGTTTTTTCACGAGAACTCCCCATTGAGTAAATTCGAGCTTGCACCTTTGATACTTGCTCTACAAAACTATACTTATATTGCGGTTATTATATTATACTTTTCTTTCGTTGTCAATACTTTTTATAAAATTTGTGTCGGCTTTGTGAATAATAGAGCGTTAAAATACTTTTACTTTACGGCTTTTAAATGCCATGCAAAGCTTTCGTAATCGGCAAGCGACGGCAAAACAAGACCTATCCGCATGAGCGATTTTCCGCTTGCGGTAACTCCCGATTCTTCCACGGTATAGTTCCTGTCGGGGTCGAGCCCGTCGAGCTTTATGCGGCGCGTAATATCGTTAGGCACGCCGCGCAACCTCTCGCCCACTACGTACGCCTCGGTTTTATCCTTGGAAACTATCATCTCCGCAAACCATTTATCGCCGAACGGATCGATAAGCCTGTACAGATCGCCGTTAAGCACAAGCGCGTCTATACGTTTATAATCGAGTATCTGCCGTTTTATATCGCGCTTTTCTTCGTCGGACAGTTTTGTCAGGTCGAGTTCGTACCCGAACGCACCGAGCGACGCTATATTTCCGCGCGTACTCAGAGGCGTTGTTCTGCCCGTTTGGTGATTGGGGCAGACCGAAACATGGCAACTCATAGCCGACACGGGATAGACGACGGACGTACCCCACTGAATGAGCGCGCGCTGAAACGCGTCGGTATCGTCGCTCGTCCAGAACTGAGGAAAATAATAGAGCATGCCGGCGTCGAACCGTCCTCCGCCGCCCGCGCAACCTTCCATAAACAGGTCGGGGAAAGCCGCGGTAAGCCGTTCCGCAAGGCTGTACACGCCGAGGATATATCTGTGCGCAAACTCGCCCTGTCTTTCCGCCGACAGCGTGTTGGAATAGAACTCGGTCACCGGTCTGTTCATATCCCACTTAACATACGAAATGCCGTTATTTTTAATAACGTCGCTCATGACGCCGAAAATATAATCCACTACGTCCTTGCGCGTAAAATCAAGCGCCAACTGATTGCGACTGCGCACAGGCTCTTGTCCGAGCTTGCCCACCGCCCAATCGGGGTGCGCGCGGTAAAGATCGCTGTCCTCGCTTATCATTTCCGGCTCGAACCAAAGCCCGAGCTTAAGACCGCGCTTGCCGCAATGCTCGGCAACCGCTTTAAGTCCGCCTTTCAGTTTTTTCTCGTTTACAAACCAATCGCCGAGACCGGACGTATCGCCGTCGCGCTTGCCGAACCAACCGTCGTCAAGCACGAACGTGTCTATGCCGAGCGGTGCGGCGGCGTCGAATATGCTCTTCAGTTTTTCGGTATCGAAATCGAAATAGGTCGCTTCCCAATTATTTATCACTATCGGGCGGCGCTTTTTCACGAACGTCGGATCGATAATGCGTTCGCGCAGAAAATCGGAGTAAGCGCGCGACAGCTCGCCCATGCCCTGCTCGGAATAGCACAACAGCGCCTGCGGCGTGTAAAAGCTTTCGCCGCCGCCGAGTTCCCAACGGAATCCTATGTCGTTTATACCGCCCTGCACGCGCGTGTACCCGAAATACGTTTTTTCGGCGGTGATAGCGAACGATCCGCTGTACACAAGCATAAACCCGTAGCACTCGCCCGTGCGTTCGGACGGCTCGCCGTCGAACAGTACAGTAAGCGGATTCATTTGGTGCGACGACGCGCCGCGGAGCGACTGTATACGCGCAACGCCGTGCGCAACGCTGTTCCATTCGGGCATGCGCTCCATCGCCCACGACCCGTGCAAGCGCAGCATTTTATAATCCGCCTCGGGCAGTTCGGCGCAGAACGAAAACGCTTTGTTCAGTTTAACGCTTTCTTTGCCGGCGTTGCGAATTTCCGTTGCGCGCGACAGTACGTCGTACTCGTCCCAGACCGTATATTTAAGCACGACTTCGACGGGCGAAAAATCGTCCTTGAGCGTTATTTCGAGCGTCTGTCCGCCGCTTCGCGCATGCGGTAATCCGGGAATATTATAGACCCCGTTCGTAATTTTATGCGACGCATAACGCAAGCGGCTCATTGACGCGCCGTCGGCACGCTCTATTACGACAGTCGGTTCGCGGAAATCGCCGCGTCCGTAAGATCCGCACTCGCTCGGCATTACGTCGAACAGGCAATCCATGTTAAGATCGGATTTGACGGGCGCATATTTACTTCCGATATGCGAAATAAGATACCCTAAATCGCCGATTTCGGTTTTGCTCCCGTAATGCAGGTTTTGCAAAAATCCGCAGTCATTCACATGCATTATGTACGAATAATTCTTGCCGCCGAGTACAAACGCTCGATTTTGCTTGTCGTATAAAATCATATTTATTTGCCTTATTGTTTTTTTAAGTTATAAGCCCGTTATTTCCTTTCCGCGACTTTCACGACAAATCCGCGCGCGTTCAAAAAATCGAGCGACAGCTCCGCCCATTTTCCGATATGCGCAAGCGCGATATCTTTTTCGGTCTGGTTGTGCGTTTCGGCGTTACAAAGCGACAGCCCGTGCCAACCCTTTTCGAATATATGCAAACCGAACGGCACACCTGCCTTTTTGTACGCCGTAGCCAACATAAGCGCATTTTTAACATCGACGCAATCGTCCTCGAACGTGTGCCAGATAAACGCCGGACAAGCCTTGTCGGTAACGCGCAGATCGACCGACAGCTTTTCGCGCAAACTCTCGTCGCCGCCCGTTATGACGTCGCGCGAACCGCCGTGCGTCGCCTCGAACATGGTAACGACGGGATACGACAGAACGACCGCATTCGGTCTAACGCCGTCGGGCGTAAAACGCCGTTTAAGTCCGCCTATAACGTCGAACACGGCGGTATCTCCGTCCCCGACCGTCGCAAGCATGCCCGTAAGATGTCCGCCCGCCGAAAACCCTACGGCGCAGACTTTGGCGTCGTCGATACGGAACTTGTCCGCATTGTCGCGCACGTACGCAACAGCCAAGCACGCCTCTATAAGCGGCACGGGATAGGCTGTGTGCAGACTGTATTCGAGAACAAACGCCTGATACCCGTTTACAAGATACTTAATAGCTATCGGCTCGCCCTCGCGCTCGGAAAGCATACCGTAACCGCCGCCCGGCAGAACTATCATTGCCGGACGCACTTTACGCTCCAGCTCGGACGTTTCCGCGTGCAGATATGCGGTGATATAACCGCCCGTCGCAATGCCGCGCTTTACACCGAAGTATTTATAAAGATCGATCCTTTCTACCGTCATATACAGACCCCCGACTGTGTTAATAGATACCGCTATAATTATATACTATTCTTTATGATTAAGCAACACTTTAAGCGAACTTTTTAGCGCTGTGTGTTTACTTAAACCGTTCGTTGTCGGTTACACCCGAATAGTTTTATGACGATTGAAATTTATCGGACGCCACTATGTATTAGCATATAGATCCCTCGAGAGGGCAAAAAACGCTCGGGATGACATGGTTGGGCTTGTCCTTTCGACTGAAG